>DAIOEQ010000243.1:381-3634 GCA_036746215.1 Prevotella sp. | reverse complement strand
GACATTTTTTGATGATAATCTTCGTTTGTGACACAATTTAATGTTAACTTTGTACGGTAAAACTTGTGCCCACCAAACAATGATAATAGGTGAAGACACGAACACACAATGACGCCAACATTTGAAAGAACATAAATAACGATGACTATCGATTGCAAGAAAAACCAAGAAGATTTTGAAGAGCTCTTGCGCTCCACCAAGCGTGAGGGCATCGACTATGTAATAGAAGACTTGGAGAAAGACGGTTTCTTCGAGGCTCCCGCGTCAGCCGGCCACCATCTCAATGTGGCCGGCGGTCTCTGCCAACACAGTCTCAATACCTGCCGCGCCGGACTGATGGTGTGGGAAGGACTGAAGACACTCGACCCGGCATCGGCCAATGAGGTGAAGCGCGAGAGTGTCATCATCGCAACGCTCTTGCACGACGTGTGCAAGACCGACATCTATCACCGGACGGTGAAGAAACGAAGGGACAAGCTGGGCCAGTGGGTAGACACGGAAGGCTACAACGTCAACTATAAGCACTTTCCCATGGGGCACGGCGAGAAGTCGGTCATCATGCTGCTCCTCAGCGGGCTCGACCTCCACGATGATGAGATGTTGGCCATCCGTTGGCACATGGGCGCATGGGGCATCAACATGAACTCTTATGAGGACCAGCGCTGCTACGACACGGCGCGCACACTACATCCCCTGTGCTGCATCGTGCAGACCGCTGACGGCATAGCCGCCTCAATCATGGAGACTTCGGCGGAGGACTTGGAAAACGTCTAAAGTCGCAAACAGAAGTTTCACATAAGCACGCACATACGGAATCCTGGGCGACAAACGTCGTCCTATCAAAACGATAACACAAATGAACAGAACACAACTCATTGCAGCAGTAGCAGAGCGCGCTGAGCTCACCAAGGGCGACGCCGCCAAGTATGTCAACGCCGTGTTGGGCGTCATCGCAGACAATCTCACCGAGGGTGACCACGAATTGGCCATTCCCGACTTTGGCCGTTTCTCCGTGAAGCAAGTGGCCGAACGGCAGGGCTTCAACCCACAGACAGGCGAGAAGATCACCATCGAAGCCCGTGAGAAGGTGGTGTTCAAGGCTTCAGACAACATGAGCATCTTCTCGCGCAAGCACAGTTGAAGCTACATCACGTCGTCGTCGTCAAGCGGGTGTTGAAATGATTTCTTCAACTCTCGGTTGACGGCGGCAACGCCCAAAGCGCCCAAGATGGCCATCAACAACGCCATAATGGCGGTGCCCTTTAAGATGTTTTTCCACATATTTGTCCCTTCTTTCTTCTTAGTTCTATTAATAGGTGACGACTGGCGAGGGAGAAAGTTACGAATATTCAATGATTTTTTGAAATGATTTATGTGATTCGAAACGCGCACGAATATGGTCCCTATGATGAAGCGGTGGTTGCGGGCTATGTGGAACAGGGCATTCTCTTGGCCCACGACAAGGCACGCGACGCCATTACGGGGCGCACGGCCACGGTTATGGAACTGCTCAACGAACGCGGTTTTCATCCGCAGGTTCAACATCATGGCTCATTGGCACAACAGCTCCGCACCATAGGGACCGAGTTTATCTTTCCCAAGACCGACATGGCCCACCACCGTTGGCTTGACGACAAGCGACTGCTGGTGCTCGCCGTCGTGGGACTCTCGCTCTCCGTCTTGATGATGTTGCCCATAGGCGGCCTTCTTGTTTTCTATGCCGTGGCACTCTATTTCTCCGTCATCTGGGGACTGTTTTTCTATGCGTTCTTCCGCACACGGCAGGTCAACGTCAAAACTACGGTCAGTGTCTTTTTCCTCACGCAGTTGGCCGTGTTTGTCATCTTCTCGGGCCTTAACAGGCTCAACTTCTTTTATTTCTTCACCCAAGTGGCCTTCCCCGTAAACATCGTGGGTTACGTGCTGGGCGTAGGACTCACCGAAGAGTTTGTCAAGATGACGCCACTCCTGTTTCTGGTGCGTCACACCCGTGAGCCCCTGCTGCCCCAGACACTGGTCTATTATGGCTTGATGTCGGGCATCGCCTTTGGCGTGTTTGAGGGAGTGGAGTACCAGACCACTGTCAACGTGCAGGCTGACTACGCCACAGCCTTTCTGCTCAACATCGCACGTCTCACGTCGTTGCCTTTCCTTCACGCCCTGTGGGGTGGCACCTGTGGCTACTTCGTCGGTTTTGCCAATCTCTACCCGCGTTACCGCAAGTCGCTCTATGTGTTGGCCCTTGCCGTGCCCGCTTTGCTCCACGGTCTCTACGACTCGTTTGCCAGTGTGGCCTATCTGGTGTCGCTCGCCGTGGCGTTTGCGAGTGTGCTCTTGCTGATGACCTATCTCAGTCGCAGCAACGGCTTCCGTGAGAAGTTGCGCCGTTAGGGTGGAAAGGCATTGTCATGCGTCTTTCCCGTCCTTTGCCAGGGAGGGCATGCTCAGCCGGTATTGGCTGGGCGATTGGCCGAGGTGCTTGGAGCAGTAACGGCTGAAGTAAGAAGGAGATGAGAAGGCCATGCGCTCACTAATCTGTGTAAGTGACAAGCTTGGGTCGTCGAGCAGCTCTTTCACGATGGCCACAGCATAGCGGTCGATGAAGCTGTTCACGCTGTGGCCGGTCAGGCGGCGCACTGTGGCCGACAGGTATTTGGCCGACACATGAAGACGCTCGGCATAATAGGCCACCGAACGTTCTCTTTGGCACAAGCCCGATGACAGCAGGCCCATAAGCGATTTCACGATATAAGACGCGCGCTCGGTCTTCCCGGCGGTGCGGTCGCGGAGGGTGTGAAATTCAAAGATGTCGTACATCATCGTTAGGCACAGGCTCCCCATCAGTCCGTCATAGAACACCATGTCGTTGTCAGCCATTCGGTCACGCAACCTATGCAGGTCTTCAGACAGCCGTCTCGCACCTGTGGCGTTCAGGGGAATAATCGGGTTGTCGTAGAGGCTGATGCTGCCCTCGATGCCATAGTTGTTGGCTGGCAGTTGGCAGTTCAGGAAATTGCTGTCGGCGGCAAACATCTCCACACGCATGTTGGGCTGGGCGCTGGGATTGAGCACGCGGTCGGCAAAAGACAATACCACCAAGTCATTGGGATGGACATCATAACTATGGTCATTGAAGATGAATGAGCCCTCACCAGCCATGCAAAGCAGGTGCAGACAACACCCTTTCAACTCGGGGCTGTTCATTTTAGAAAAGTCGGTCGAATAGAAAAACTTCTTCATCTTCCAAAGATAC
>DAIOEQ010000243.1:0-371 GCA_036746215.1 Prevotella sp. | reverse complement strand
CCAGGCATTCTCCTATAATAGGATGTCGTTGATGAATACGAAGAGCTGCTGACCATCAACCAATCGTTCTTGCGTAAATGCAAAAGCTCGTCACCAGATAAAGTGAGCTGAATCCTCATCAAATTGCAAGAAACTTGAAAGCCAATGTTGTTTGAAAGTCTCTCCAGACCTCCACCGTTGGTCTTGCTTAATGTGTATTTTACCGATCCTTTGAAGTTGGCATATTTGAAATATGTGTATAAATGAGCCTCGAACAACTCGCTATATTGTTTTCTGTCTGCATAACTTGTATATATGTTCTTTTTGTACAAACCACCCAAATCAAAGTTGAACATTGATTTCATTCTTGTTATAAAATTAATCTCTCCCTT
>DAIOEQ010000242.1:346-3655 GCA_036746215.1 Prevotella sp. | reverse complement strand
TCTGTAGGCGCAATGGTGATAGGTGGAAGATAACGAAAAGGGTGGACGACAGTCCGGCGGATGCAGACGCCTTCTTCCCCGTCATTGACCCCCACCAATGGATGGAAACAAAAAAGGAGAAGCACCAAGGCTTCTCCTTCATCACTTATCGCCGTCGATAAATTTTGTTAGTCTGTTCACCATCACTCTTCTTCGCCCTCTTTATCGTTTGCCTCAGTGTCGTCGAACACGGGCAACTGACGGTCTATCACCGCATTGAAACTGACGATGGTCTCACTGCGCGACAAGCCTAAAGGCTGCAACTTGTCATGGATGATGTTGAGCAAGTGATGGTTGTTTCTTGCGTAAATCTTGATGAACATGTCATATCCTCCCGTAGTGTAGTGACACTCGGTAACCTCCGGGATGGCCCGCAACTTCTCTACCACTGCGTCAAACGCACTGGGATCTTTCAAGTAAAGCCCCACGTAAGCGCAAGTCTCATAGCCCACTTTCTCCGGGTCAATAATAAACTGTGAACCCTTCAGAATGCCCAACGTGTTGAGTTTCTGGATACGCTGATGAATGGCGGCGCCACTGACGTTGCAGGCACGGGCCACCTCAAGAAAAGGAATTCGCGCATCAGCCGAAATCAATTTCAGTATCTTTCTGTCTAATGCATCCAAACGATGATTTCAAATTGACATTATATTTCACAAAGAAGATAAAAAGTAACGTTCTTTGACACTTATCTCATCTATAAGAAGGGAAATAGGACAGATGACCCTTGTGGCATCAAGAGGCCGTAATCTCATTCCCCAGAGTTCCGTTCCACAGCCGAATAGCTGATTCTTAAAGCTTTGGCGCTACGGAGCGACTGCTTGACCTGGTTGACAAGACCGATGGGGGTGTGCTTGTCGGCCTTGATGGAGACTGTCATCTGCTGTTGGTCCTCTGGCGTCATGCGCGACTTCTCAGCACTGACATAGTCGGCCACTTCATCGGCTGAGGCATACTTGTCGTTCAACTGGATGCGCATGTCCTTCCCCATTACCTTCCCCATGGCATCTGAGGGATGGCCAATATAGATGTAAGTCACAGCCGATTTCTTGGTCAATCGAGTGAGCTCGGTACCCTGAGGCACGCGATACTTGACCCTGACGGCCACCTTCTGCATATGGGTGACAATCATGAAAAAGAACAAAACTGTGAAAATCAAGTCGGGAAGGGAGGACGCATTCAGTCCCGGAACCCCATATTTATGTCTGCGCATCATGCTCATGACTGTTTCTCCTTTCCATTTTCCGCCTCAGCAGGTTGGTTGCTTTTCACACCTCCCGGAGAAGCCGTTGACACGGCATTGTCTTCGGCTATACGCTGTGGGCAAAGATCTTTCACGTGTTCACGCTGGTCCTCGGCGAGCTTGGAATAGGCCTTGCCATAAGTCTTGACCGCCACCTCATTGCGAAGGCCATTGTAGGCCATGACCAACTGGTTCTGCAACTGGAAATAAACATCGTAGTCTGCCTCAGGCGATGCCTCAATCTTGATGAGATGCTTCTTGCCAACACGGCGCACGAAATTCTCCGCTAACCTGCACACCCGATTGACGGGTGTGGGTTTCCCGTCCACGAGCAACACATTGTCGCGGGTGATAGTCACATTCATCAAGGTGCCCTTCATCACTTGCGACAGCTGCTGTTCCTGCTTGTCGGGAGGCGGCAGTTGGCGCGTCAGTCCCTTGTCGACATCCATGTTGGTCGTCACCAGAAAGAAGATGAGCAACATGAAAGATATGTCGGCTGTGGACGTGGTGTTCAGGCCAGGGACCTGGTGTCGTCTACGATTGATGAACATGATTCCTCCGCACATATTTGGTGGCACCAAAAATCATGGATCCCACGGCCACCGCCATCAGTACCAACGATGAAGTGATCAGCATATCGGCGGCCTTCAGCCAGAAGACTTGGGTGTAAGGCACTCCATTGACGGACATGGGGTCTGACGAACCCAAGAGAAACGTCAAGATGAGCAACAGCGCCGTGCCCGCAGCAACCGAGTAGCCAATCTTCTTGACAGGCACATTGTTTTCCTGTTTCTCGCCCTTGCCACGGATTTTCAGCCCCCTGACAAGCGACCACACGGCACAGCATGCAGTGGCAACCACCAAAAATTCCATGAAAACAATAATCACATCCGTGAATAAGGGATCCGAAAAGTTAGGATCGTCCTCATACGGACGATTGTAGCCCACGAGCCAAAAAAGGGCAAATAACAAGCACACAAGCGTTATGATAACGCATAGCACCCGCGACGACTGCTTCTCCGCAGGCAATTGCCGCCAACGTAGAAAAAGTTTTTTCATTGTCTCGTGAGTTTAAATTTCATGATCGAGTCGAGCAGCGTGATGGCCGACTCCTCCATCTGCGATGTAAGATGGTCTATCTTGGAGAGGATATAGTTGTAGAAGACCTGCAAGATCAAAGCCGCAATAATGCCAAAGATAGTGGTGATGAGCGACACCTTCATGCCCGCAGCGACAATGGTCGGGCTGATATCTCCAGCAGTCTGGATCTGGTCGAAAGCCATCACCATGCCAATCACCGTGCCCAGAAAGCCAAGCGACGGGGCCATGGCGATGAAGAGTGTAATCCAGGAACAGCCTTTCTCGAGATTGGCGCTTTGCACCGTGCCGTAACTGACAATGCTACGTTCCACATTGTCCATCGACTCGCTCATGCGCTCCAAGCCCTGATAGCAGATACTGGCCACAGGGCCACGCGTTTCACGACACTGGGCCTTGGCGCCCTCCACATCACCCGACATGATCTTTGCGTCGAGATCTCTCATGAACTTCTTGGCGTTGATTTCCGACAGGCTCAAGTAGATGATGCGCTCAATGCAGAAAGCCAAGCCCAGCACCAAGGCCAGGGCAACAAGCGACATAAAGCCCGCATTTCCCTCGATAAATTTGGTTTTCAGTGCCTTGTGAAACCCTGTCTCCTCCACAGGAGCCACCGATGCGCTGTCCGTTGCCAGGGCATCGTCGAGCGAAGCCTCACTATCCGTGCTGTCCGCCAACGACTCATCGACGGTCGTGGTGTCTGCGGCGGCCTTCGATGCAGACGCAGTTTGCGCATAAGCGGAACTTGCTCCTACCGTCAAGGCCACAAGAATAAAAACGAGGGAAATGAAGAGATATGCAATTTTCTTTTTCATCATAACATAGAATAAAGTCACATCTTTCAAACAACCGGCGCGGAAAGACGGGGATTCGAACCCCGGAACCGCTTTAGGCGGTTACACGCTTTCCAGGCGTGCCTCTTCAGC
>DAIOEQ010000242.1:0-317 GCA_036746215.1 Prevotella sp. | reverse complement strand
GAAAGAGAGAAAAATTTGTTATCTTTTAAGCTTCTTTAATGATTTTGGGGGTTATTGAACAGAGGCTACCGCACCAAAGACACGCCGCACATTGTCATTGGTCGCACGGGCCAAATCCTCCTCAGAGACGCCATAACTTCGGGCCAAGGTGCGCAATACTTCAACGACAAAGGCACTTTCGTTGCGTTGTCCACGATGAGGAACGGGTGCCATGTAGGGGCTGTCAGTTTCAAGCACGAGCCGGTCAAGAGGCAGCACGGCAGGCAAGTCTTCACGCAGGTGGCTGCTCTTAAACGTAGAAACGCCACCTACGCCCA
>DAIOEQ010000241.1:0-3669 GCA_036746215.1 Prevotella sp. | reverse complement strand
TTATGGCTTCTACGGACGTGTCTGCCCGTCGCCCTCTATAATCCATTTGTAGGTGCATATCTCCTCCAAGCCCATGGGGCCCCGCGGTCCCAACTTCTGGGTGGAGATGCCAATCTCCGCGCCCAGCCCAAACTGGGCGCCATCGGTGAACGATGTGGGCGCGTTCCAATAGACACAGGCCGCATCGACCTGGGCCTGGAACAGGCGCACGGCGGTCTCATCCTCCGTGACGATGCTCTCGCTATGGCCAGAGCCGTAGCGGGCGATGTGGGCCAAGGCCGCCTGGATGTCGGGCACCACGCGAACGGCCATCTTGTAATCCATAAACTCAGTGCCGAACGATTCGGATGTGGCCTCACAAAGAAGGTCCGCAGGGTAATGTCCCTCCAATTGGCGATAAGCGTCCCTGTCGGCATAGAGCGTCACCCGCTTGGCCGCCAAGGGCTCCACCAGCGCAGGAAGGTCGGGCAGCCGACTTTCGTGCACCACCAAGCAATCGAGCGCGTTGCACACCGACACGCGACGCGTCTTGGCGTTGAGCACGATGGCGCGCCCCTTCTCAAGGTCGCCCGACTGGTCAAAAAAGGTATTGACAACGCCCGCACCTGTCTCGATGACCGGCACGCGCGCCGTGTCACGAACGAAGTCGATGAGACGACGGCCACCCCTCGGTATGCAGAGGTCTATGTAGCCCACGGCGGCCAACATCTCCCCCGTGGCCTCATGGGTGGGCGGAAGAAGGAGGACCGCATGGCTGTCAACGCCATGGTTTCGGAGCACGCCGTGTATCAGGCTGACCGCCACACGGTTGGTGCAGTCGGCGTCGTGACCACCCTTGAGCACACAGGCATTGCCACTCTTGAAGCAGAGAGAGAACACGTCGAACGTCACATTGGGGCGTGCCTCGTAAACGACGCCAATGACGCCAAAGGGCACACTCACACGGTGAAGACGCAAACCATTTGGAAGCGTGCGCGCTTTGCTGGTGTGTCCCAGCGGCGAGGGCAACCCGGCCACATGGCGCATGTCGGCAGCTATGCCCTCCAAGCGCTCCGGAGTCAGCATCAGCCGATCGTAGAGGGGACTGTGACGGTCCATGGACATGAGGTCCTCGGCGTTGGCCGCAAGCAACTCCCGGGAATGGGCAACAATCGCATCGGCCACCTCCAAGAGGACGACCTTGCGCTCATCATCCTTCAAGGCGACCAACTTTCTGCTGGCATCCTTGGCCTGTTGGAAAAGAGGGGTTAGTGACATGGCGTAAATTCTGTGTGTGGAACGTTGCGTTGGTTTTCCACCAAGTCCACCAAGATGTTGTCACGTTCGCCATTGGCGATGATCACGCGGATACCCGCTTGCGACACCTTCTTGGCTGTGGTGTATTTAGAGTGCATGCCCCCACGGCCGAAAGCACTCTTTTCCGGCTGGATGTATTCACTGAGATCGCGCCCTGGCGCCACCTCCGGAATAAGTTCCGCCGTGGGGTCATCGGGACTGGCGGTGTAGATGCCGTCGATATTGGAGAGCAACACGAGCGTCCCGGCTCTCATCATCTGGGCTATGAGTCCCGACAACTCATCATTGTCGGTGAACATCAGCTCGGTGACACTGACCGTGTCGTTCTCATTGACAATGGGCAGCACGCCATTTTGCAACATCACCTCCATGCACGCCTGCTGGTTGCGATACTGTTCGCCAGGCTCGAAATTCTCTTTCATCGTGAGCACTTGTCCGATAGGTATGTTGTATTCGCGGAAGAGGTCGTAGTAAAGTCCCACGAGCTTCACCTGCCCGACAGCGGAAAAGAGCTGCCGTTGCTCCACGGAGTCGAGCCGGTGTTGCACACGCAACTCTCCCCGCCCACTGGCCATGGCACCCGACGACACGAGGATGACCTCATGTCCCCGATGCCTAAGCCAGGCTATCTGGTCGACGAGCGTGGACATGCGCGTCACGTCGAGCTTGCCGTCTGCGCGGGTCAGCACATTGCTGCCCACCTTCACCACGAGTCGTTTGTTGGTATCATCCATGGCTTGTCAAGTTATCAGGGATGTGTGATTAGTCTCTCTTCTCACTGTCCTTCTGCCGGATTTCCACACGACGAATCTTACCGCTGATGGTCTTGGGCAGCTCGTCGACAAACTCCACGATGCGCGGATATTTATAAGGTGCGGTCTCCTTCTTCACGTGTTGCTGAAGCTCCTTGACCAACGCGTCGCCCGCCTTGTCCTTCCACTCCTTTGCGAGCACGACGGTAGCCTTGACCACCATGCCGCGTATCTCGTCGGGCACGCCCGTGATGGCACACTCCACGACAGCCGGATGGGTCATCAAGGCCGACTCCACCTCAAACGGACCTATGCGATAGCCACTCGACTTAATGACATCGTCGATGCGTCCCTCAAACCAATAGTAGCCGTCCTCATCACGCCAAGCCATGTCGCCCGTGTGGTAAAGACCGTCGTGCCACGCCTCCTTGGTGAGCTCCGGGTCACGATAATACTCCTTGAAAAGGCCTATGGGCTTGCGGTCACCCACGCGAACCACGATTTCTCCTTTCTCTCCATCCTCGCAAGGGGTGCCGTCAGGCTTCACCAGGTCAATGTCATACTGAGCGTTGGGCATGCCCATTGATCCGGGCTTGGGCTTCATCCAGGGCATCGTGCCCAGGGTCATGGTGGTCTCGGTCTGGCCGAAGCCCTCCATCATCTGGATGCCCGTGAGTTCCTTGAACTTGTCGAAAACGGAAGGATTGAGCGCCTCTCCCGCCGTGGTGCAATACTCCAACGACGAGAGGTCATACTTCGACAAGTCCTCACGAATCATGAAACGATAAACGGTAGGAGGCGCGCAGAACGACGTGACATGATACTTGGCTATTTGGCGGAGCAATGTGTCGGCGTTGAATTTCTCATGGTCGAACACGAAGACCGTAGCACCGGCAAACCACTGACCGTAGAACTTGCCCCAGACCGCCTTGCCCCAACCCGTGTCGGCCACAGTGAGGTGGAGCGAGCCTTCATGCAAATTGTGCCAAAAGACACCCGTGGTGAGGTGGCCCAAGGCATAGAGGTAATCGTGGGCGACCATCTTCGGCTCGCCGCTCGTGCCGCTCGTGAAGTACATCAACATGGTGTCCTCATTGGTGTTGACAAACGCCGGCCGCACAAACTTGGGCGCCTTGACCCACTCCGCCTGCCAATCGTGGAAGCCCTCAGGGATGGGTTTGCCATGGTCGGTCACCGTCACGAGGGTTTTCACCGTAGGACTGTCAGGCATGGCCTGCGTCACCTGCTCGGTGACATAAGGGTCATCGACACAGATGATGGCCTTCACGCTGGCCCGTGTGTTGCGATAGACTATGTCGTGCTTGGTGAGCATATGCGTGGCCGGGATGACAATGGCACCAATCTTGTGGAGGGCCAACATGATAACCCACCACTCATAACGACGCTTGAGGATGAGCATGACAGGGTCGTTCTTGCCGATGCCCAGCGTGAGAAGGTAGGAAGCCGCCTGGTCCGACTGCTCCTTGAGCTGTCCATAGGTGGTGCGTATCTCGTCGCCTTGGTCGTTGGTCCAAAGGATGGCGAGCTTGTCGGGGGCTTCCCGGGCCCACACGTCCATGACATCGTAGGCGAAATTGAAATTCTCCGGAATGATGAACTC
>DAIOEQ010000240.1:933-3670 GCA_036746215.1 Prevotella sp. | reverse complement strand
CTGTTGAGTCCCGATGGCATCGGTGACCAGTCGGCATATGTGGTTTTCTGGTAGTTGATATTCACGACATTGATTTCTTTCATTTTCCGCCAGGGATAGCCCTCGCGGTCCAGTTGTGCGATGCGGTTGGCAGGCAGGTTGGTCACCTCGACGCGTATGCGGTTGAGGCCAGGTTTGAGCAGACCAGAGAATTGCAAGGTGAAGGGTGCCGCCCAGGCGCAACCGATGAGTGAGTCGTTGATGTAGACACGAGCGCTCTCGCGCACATCGCCCAGGTCGATGGCCCAATGGTTGCCTTCTTGCAGCTCTTTCTTGTTCATTCTCACTTGACATTCGTAGACGCCTGTGCCCATGAGCGACCGCAAGCTGTCGTTCAGGTTTTCCCAGGGTCGCAGATGACCGATGGGGAGCGTCTTACCGTAAGCGGGCACCGACTCCTTGAAGGAGAGAGACCATCCGTTGTCGAGCGTCTTGCGGTGGCTGTCCGCAGGCGTTGTCATGCGTTTCGGCAGGTTGGCCAATTGCGTCGCGAGCGAGTCTGTCCTATGTGAGAACGTCTCCAAAATCAGCGATTCGCCTGAGCGCAGGTTGACCCGTATGGAGTCGTCTTTCCGTGTGACTTGGTAGCGCTGTCCGTTCATAGGGTCAAACCACATGGCTTCTTCGAACGGGACCGAAAGGGTCGTCGTGGCGTCGACATCTTGCCCAGACAGGTTGGCTATGAAGTAGTGAAAACCCAGTTTGTTGGCCCTGCGGATGAGCCGCAGGCCATGCCGGGCTTTCAGGTCCTCCGCCTTCGCGACGCGTCCCATGGCCTTGGCGTCCGTTCCCACGATGACGGTCGCGCCCTGTTGCCTCAGGCTGTCGATGTGCTGGCGCACCGCGGGGGTGAGCAGGTTGTCCTTACTGGGCAGGATGAGGGCCTTGTAACGGGCGCCCGCGGCAGTCTGGAGCATGCCGTCAACGTATCGGGCCTGGAGCAGATAGCGCTCGCTGATGTAGTCGCAGTCATATCCGAGGCTGTCTATCTCATCGATGGTCTTGGTGAATTCTGGTGCCTGCTGCCCCATGGTGTGTATGGCAAACTGCATGAGACGCTTGCCATGGCTTTGTTTGTTCCACAGGTCACGCACGGGCACGAAGACCAGAAAGTCGTTGTCGGGGTTGCCCCATTGCAGGAAACTCTGGCAGCGCGTGATGTAGCGCATCAGGTAAGGGGCGTCGCGCCAGATGGTGTTGGTGGGGCTCATGTCGACACTGGCATAAAACTTCCAGCCTGGCCACGGCTCATCCTTGGGTGAGTAGGCCGTGCCGTGGAAAAACATGTGGTTGACGCCACCCACGAACATCAGATCCATGTCGGGCTTCATCTGTGAGAGCGATGTCCTGAAATGCTCCGTCAGCCACGTGAAGGTCTCGCTCGACGTGAAGGGCTTTCCGTTGATGTGGGCAGCCGATGAGGCCCACTTGTACATGGAGAAGTCGGAGTCGTTCTTGCGGGTGAAGCCGGGGTCGGTGCGTAGCCCCTTGATGCCGAAGTTGGAAAGGCCGAATCCCTCTATCTCGGGGATGTCTACCGCCGAGTAGCAATCGATGAGGTTGGCGGGCGAGCCATGCGCCTGGTTGCGGGTGATGGCTCCGTGGCTGTGCGCCCATGCCGTCCAGGTCTTGGTGAAATTCTCCAGCAGGAGGTCGCTCAACGTTTCCCGATAATCGGCCACGACCGTTTGGTCTCCGTCTACCAGCTTGTCGAAGTTGGCCTCCAATGAGTAGCCGCGGCGTCGCTCAAACTCCTCGAAAAGGTGCGTGGTGTAGTCGGCTTCCGACACTTCATAGCTGTCGTTGAAGAAGGTGTGGGGGTAGGGCGTGTGCGTGCGCTCAAAAGCTTCGGATATGTGTTGGAGGTAGTGGCTGACGGATTGCTTGTCGAAGTGGTCGACCACGAGGCCCTCTCCGTCCGGCGCGGCTCGCTTCACGCGCATCACGCCATACTTCTGGTAGAGGGCGATGAGGCGCCATTTGCCCCGTTTCGGTAGTTTGCCGGATAGGGTGAGGGAAGTCAAGACGTTTCCTTCTTGCTTTTTGTCCACCTTAAATGTATTCTTACACGATGGTGTCGTGAGGTTGAGATGCTGCCCGTCGGCGAAGGCGTAGATGCCTACCAGCCGACAGTTGGCGGCTTTCTTGCTGGGCGGGGTGAGGTCGAAGCCCTTGAGGTGGCGTCCTTCCGTTGGCTTGTCCACGATGACCATCTGCGAGGCGCTCTCTTCCATCGGCACCCAGGGGCCGCCAAACGGCCAGCCCGTCCCGGTGGCCATGTCGACCTCGATGCCGTTTGCCGCGCCCTGTTGTTCGGTGAAGCGAAGCATCTCCATCCAAGGGTCCGACAGGTAGTCGATGTCGTTCCGCTCATTGTGTTGCACGCCGTAGATAGGCGTTATCTCCACGGTGCCCGCTCCGCAGGTAGCATACTGTTGCAGGTTCCACTTGAGGTTGGGCTTGTCGACGGCTGACCCCAGCCACCACCAGCGCAGTCCGGGCTTGGCCTCCTGTCGCACCGCGGGCCATTGCTGCGCGTGAAGGGCCAACGGAAAAGCGCAGGCAAGCAGGAAGAGATAGGCTTTTCTCATGTTTGGAAATGTGATTTTTTAGTAGAGATGGGTAGATAAAGTAGATGAAGTGGTCGCAAATGTCATTTGGGCGCTTGCGTCAAGGGCGTTTTCTTGGTCCCTCGGCT
>DAIOEQ010000240.1:0-923 GCA_036746215.1 Prevotella sp. | reverse complement strand
GGTAGACCTGCTCGGTGAAGACGAGACGCACCATCTGGTGGCTGAATGTCATGCGTGAGAGCGACACCATCTCGTTGGCGCGCTTGTAGACGGCCTCGGAGAAACCATAGGGGCCGCCGATGATGAAGACCAGGCGCCTCACGGTGTTCTGTTTCCTCTGTAACCATGCGGCAAACTCCACGCTTCGGCGTTCCGTGCCACGCTCGTCGAGGAGCACCACGGTGTCGGAGGGTTGCAACTGCTTGAGCAACAGCTCGCCCTCTTGGGTTTTCTGTTGCTGTTCCGAGAGACTCTTGGTGTTGCGGAGCTCTGGGATAACCTTGATCTCAAACGGCATGTAGTGGCCGATGCGCTCCGCATAGTCGTTGATGCCGGCGATGAAATGCTTGTCTTGGGTCTTGCCCACGAGCAGTAACAGGGTTTTCATGGGCGCTTGTCGTAGATGGTCTTGCCTTTGCGGACGGGGCAAAGCGTCTCGTCTTTGTCAATCTTCTCGTATTCGTCCTTGCGCTTCGGGTTCATGGGAAACCATCCTTTCTCCACGCGCTTCTTCTGTGAGAACAGTTCGCCGATGGACCACAGGAGGCTGGCTCCCAACACGCTGATGAGCGAAGAGGCGATGGTCTGCTCAATGCAGAGCGAGCCGATGATGCAGGCGATGCCCACCACGAGGAAGACAATCCACGGGCGCGTGCCATAGTAATACTCGGCCTTGATGACCAGCGGGTGGCAGAATCCTATGATGAGAAACGTGCAGACGGCAATGATGAGTCCTGTGAAATACATGAATGATAAGATGTTTTTAATGAGTGTTGCGTATTCTTTTACTATCGTTATGATTTGCAAATTTACTAAAAAATGCTGAATAGATAGGTCATAATCAGATTTTTTATGGTAACTTTGCGGTATAATAAGACACAAAT
>DAIOEQ010000239.1:0-3758 GCA_036746215.1 Prevotella sp. | reverse complement strand
AGGAGTGCATGCCCCATTTCGCGCCCGAGCAATGTCATATGTAAGCCAATGCCACCTCATTTGGCACAGTTATTGCTTATCATAAAGCAAACTCTTAAATATACATTTATCATGCAGAAAGGCAATATCGGGGTTACCACAGAGAACATATTCCCCGTCATCAAAAAGTTTCTCTACTCAGACCACGAGATTTTCCTCCGTGAGATGGTCAGCAACGCCGTCGACGCCACGCAGAAGCTGAAGACCCTGGCCCAGAAAGGCGACTTCAAGGGCGAGCTGGGCGACCTGACCGTCCACGTGACACTCAACAAGGACGCCAAGACGCTCACCATCAGCGACCGAGGCATAGGCATGACTGAGGAGGAGATAGACAAGTACATCAACCAGATAGCCTTCTCCGGCGTCACCGACTTCCTCGACAAGTACAAGGACCAGGCCAACGCCATCATCGGACACTTCGGCCTCGGTTTCTACTCGGCGTTCATGGTCAGCGACAAGGTCGAGATCATCACACGGAGCTACAAGGATGGGGCCAAGGCCGTCCGCTGGAGTTGCGATGGCTCGCCCGCCTTTACCATTGACGAGGCCGAGAAGGCTGACCGCGGGTCCGACATCATCCTCCACATCGCCGACGACTGCAAGGACTTCCTCGAGAAAGCGCGCGTTGAGCAGTTGCTCAACAAGTACTGCAAGTTCATGCCCGTGCCCGTGGCCTTCGGCAAGAAGGCTGAGTGGAAGGATGGCAAGCAGGTCGAGACCAATGAGGACAACATCATCAACAACGTGGAGCCGCTTTGGACCAAAACACCCTCAACGCTCAAGGACGACGACTACAAGAAGTTCTACCACACGCTCTACCCCATGCAGGACGAGCCTCTCTTCTGGATCCACCTCAACGTCGACTACCCGTTCCACTTGACCGGCATCCTCTACTTCCCGAGAACACACAGCAACATCGACCTGCAGCGCAACAAGATACAGCTCTACTGCAACCAGGTCTTCGTCACCGACCAGGTCGAAGGCATCGTGCCCGACTTCCTCACCCTGCTCCACGGCGTCATCGACTCGCCAGACATCCCGCTCAACGTCAGCCGAAGCTACCTCCAGAGCGACGCCAACGTGAAGAAAATCTCGACCTACATCACCAAGAAAGTCGCAGACCGCTTGCAACAGACCTTCAAGGAAGACCGCAAGGACTATGAGGACAAGTGGGACGACCTGAAGATCTTCATCAACTACGGCATGCTCTCACAAGACGACTTCTACGACCGTGCCAAGGACTTTGCCCTCCTCAAGGATGTCGACGGCAAGTACTTCACCTTCGACGAGTATAAGACTCTCATCAAGGACAACCAAACCGACAAGAACGGAGAGCTCGTCTACCTCTACGCCACCAACAAGGAAGACCAATACTCCTACATCCGCGCGGCAGAAGACAAGGGCTATAGTGTGCTCCTGCTCGACGGCCAGCTCGACGTGCCCATGGTCTCCATGCTCGAAAACAAGTTTGAGAAAAGCCACTTCGCGCGTGTCGACGCCGACATCATCGACCGCCTCATTGTAAAGGATGACAAGAAGGAAGAGACCGTAAAGGGCGACGACCGCGACAACTTGGCAGAAGTCTTCCGCTCGCAGACGCCCAAAACAGACAAGGCACAGTTCAACGTCGACGTCGAGTCGCTCGGCGAAAGCGCCCAGCCTGTCATCATCACCGAGAGCGAATACATGCGCCGCATGAAGGAGATGAGCCACTTCCAGCCCGGCATGAGCTTCTACGGACAGATGCCCGACACCTATACCATAGTACTCAACGCCGATCACAAGCTTGTCAAGGAAGTGCTCGAAGATACCAACAAGGCCACCGAGGAGGCGCTCAAGCCCGTGGTGAGCGAGCTCAAGGGCCTTTCGGCACGCCTCGCGGCCCTGCACCAGGCGCAAAACGGCAAAAAGTCCGAAGACATCACCCAGGAGGAGAAAGACGACCTGCAGAAGACACAGAAAGCCGTTGACGAGCAACGCGACAAGAAAAACCAAATCCTCGCCGACTACGCCAAGGGCAACAACGTCGTCCACCAGCTCATCGACCTCGCCCTCCTGCAGAACGGCATGCTCAAGGGAGAAGCCCTCGACAAGTTCCTCAAGCGCTCCGTAGAGATGATCGGATGACACGGCAGGAACGCTACAGGCGCATACTCGACACCTTCCGCGAGCAGCAACCGCACGTCACGACCGAGTTGCAGTTTGCCTCCGCATTCCAACTTCTCGTCGCCACGGTGCTCTCAGCCCAGTGTACCGACAAACGCGTCAACCAAGTCACGCTAGGGCTCTTCAGTCATTACCCCAACGCCAAGGCTATGGCCGAAGCCACAGCCGACGATGTGTTGGAGCACATCAGCTCGGTGAGCTATCCCAACGCCAAGGCGCGCCACCTCGTGGAGATGGCGCGCAGGCTCGTTGGCGAGCACGGAGGCGAAGTGCCCGAGGACCACAAGCAACTGGTCAGCCTGCCCGGTGTCGGGCAGAAAACGGCCAATGTCGTGGAAGCCGTATGGTTCGGACATGCCACAATGGCAGTCGACACACACGTGTTCCGCGTGGCCCACAGGATGGGGCTCGTGCCCAAGAACGCTAACACGCCGCTCAAGGTGGAGGCCTACCTCATGCGACACATACCCAAAGACGACATTCCCAACGCTCACCACTGGCTCCTGCTCCACGGGCGATACGTCTGCAAGAGCGTCAAGCCGCTCTGCGACAAATGCCCATTCCATGATTTTTGCCCCAAGCTGTTAGACGGAAGCAAACTCTGACAAAAGCCTCCGCCCGATAGCCCTTGGGGCTTTTCCGTTTCCCACTTACACCTTTACAACAAACAACTTACACCTTATAATATAATGGACACAACGCTCTTACTCCGTTTCTTGAGGCAAATCGCGACCCACAATGACACAGGCTGGTTCCACGAGCACAAGACCGAATACCTGCAAGCCAAGCAGCAATTCGAACAAGGCGTGGCAGAAGCCATCAAGGCCATCACTGCCTTCGACTCCACCGTGGCCCACCTCACACCCAAGGACTGCTGCTACCGCTTCAACCGCGACATACGCTTCTCCAAGGACAAGAGTCCCTACAAGCGACACCTCGGAGCCTACATCTCAGCACACGGCAAGAAAGGCCTCCACGGAGGATACTACATCCACATCCAGCCCGGCCACTGTCTGCTGGGAGCCGGCGCCTACTGGCTGCCTACCAACATCCTCACGGCCATGCGCAACGAAATCATGGGCAACATCGATGAATGGAGAGCCCGCGTGGAGAGCCAGGCCTTCATCGACACCTTCGGCAAGCCCAACGAGGGATACTGGAACGACGAAGACGACAGCATGACAGACAAGGGCTTCGGCATCGCCCACCTGAAAAAGGCGCCACGCGACTTCCCAGCCGACTATGAGCACATCCAATACCTGAAAATGAAAGACTACTGCTGTTGGAAAAGGGTCGGCGACGATTTTTTCTCCCAAACCGACTGGCTGGAGCGGATGACCGACATCTTCCAAGTTGCCAAGCCCATGATGGACTTCACCAACAGCGTCATCGATGACTACGAATAATCGCACCCAAAAGGACCTGGAACCCGCCCCAAGCAGGCAGAAACTGTGAAAACGCCCCTAAAATGAACAAAAATAAAAAAAAGTGGCTCAAAAATTTGGAAGTTCCAACTTTTACCACTACCTTTGCACTCGCTTAAACAAAGAGGC
>DAIOEQ010000238.1:3543-3772 GCA_036746215.1 Prevotella sp. | reverse complement strand
GTGACTGGGACGATGCTTTTTTCTGGCTGAAAGACGCAAGAGTTGTAAACATCTGTTACAATTCAACTGAACCGAACATTGGACTGAAAATGAACGAAGACCGTACTACTTTAAAGTGCTATATGAATGATACGGGTTTGTTGATTAGTCACTCTTTTGATGAAAAGAGCATTGTCTCGTCGGAGATTTATCAGAAGTTGCTCTTTGGAAAGTTGGAGGTGAACGAAGG
>DAIOEQ010000238.1:0-3533 GCA_036746215.1 Prevotella sp. | reverse complement strand
GACGAGGTGCAGTTGTGTCCCAGGGCGAGAGCTGCCATCAAATTTTTGGTTAAAGATGGCAGGTATGACTATATTGAGACAGGCTCGCTGGTAAGCATTAAGAAAAACACCCAAGGTATCGTGCTCCCATCTGAAGAGCGACCTATACAGATGTACCCCATGGACTTTGAAGAGTTTCTTTGGGCCACCGGTAATTATTCTTTTATAGTAAGTCATCAGAAGAAGCCGAAAATCGTATGGAAATAGACTTCTTGCTCCAAAAGGATAAAGTAACTACTCGTCATAATATTCGTCCGTTAGAAGTCAAGAGTGGCAAGAACTACACGTTGTCTTCCATTACAAAGTGTATGAGGAAGTTCGGTGAATACATGACCTCTCCTACTGTTTTGCATGCAGCCGACTATAAAGTGGTGGATGGTGTCACTTACCTTCCGCTTTATATGACACCTTTACTGTAAGTTCAAGCGAGTCCCAAATGAATTATCATGACGCGATGCTGAAATCTGTCAAGGCGGCGCTTTGCCGCATGCTGCAAGCCCGTTGGGCCATAGCCTTCTGGGTGGACGGGCGTCTCATGGTGGTGGGCAATCCCTATGAGGGCCACTGGTTTGCCGACCCGTTCATCGTGGAGGCTGACGAGAGCGAGGTGACGCTCCTCGTGGAGGACTTCTCGCTCCGCGAGATGAAAGGCTCCATCTCTGAGCTCACCGTTGACCGCTCGACGTGGCGCGTCACACACCGCTGGCCGGTGCTCGAGGAGCCGTTGCAGTTGAGCTTTCCCTATATTGTCAGGCGTGAGGGTGCGAAGGTGTGGTTCATGCCCGAGAGCTCGCGGGCGGGGCGGCTGTCGGTCTATTGCTATGACCGTGCCACGGGCCGATGCCATCGCGAACGCGACCTGGTGGAGGCCGACCTCTCCGATGCCATCCTGCTCGATGGTCACGTGCTGGCCACCTGTGGCGAGGGGCTTAACGGTGACACGCTCCACGCCTATAGGTGCGAGGATGATGGCTTCGAGGAGCTTCCCGCATTGACATTTCATGAGAACGTGGCGCGCAACGCGGGTGCGGTCTTTGAGCGTCACGGCAAGCGCTACCGTCCGGCCCAGGTCTGCAACGAGTGGTATGGCGAGGCCCTCAGCATCCAGGAGGTGACGGGCGCCGCCGGCCACTGGACGATGACCGAGGCGCGGCGCGTCACGCCTCCCGAAGGTTTTGAGGGCATCCACACGCTCAACCACTATAAGGACCTGTGGGTGACCGACCTCAAGTATTATCCGCACCCGTGGCTCTCCAAGTGGGCCTATACCTTGCTCGGGAGGACAGACCTGTGAGAATCGCCTACATCATCCCCTCGCTCTATCGCATGACACCCAACCAGGTGGTGCTTCATCTCGTGAGAGGCATGATGTCGCGTGGCCATGAGTGCCATGTCTTTTATTTTGACCCTCCCACTGCCGACAGCATGACCTTCCCCTGTCCGTCCACGCGCATCCGTCTCTTGCATCGTGTGGACCTGTCGGCCTACGATGTGGTGCACACCCATGGCTTGCGCCCCAATCTCTATGTGTGGCTCCATCGCCTGCCTGCCGCTGTGCGCACGGTGTCCACCATCCACAGTTACATCTTCGAGGAGTTTCGCGCCATCTATGGGCGTGCGCTCGGCACGTTGTTCGGCCAGCTCTTCGTGCGTACGTTGTCCCGTCACCAGCGGGTGGTGACGCTCAGCCGCGACGCGGTGGACTATTATGCGCGCTGGATTGGCCGGGAGCGTCTCACCTATTGTTACAATGGTGTGGAGCCTCCGGCCTTGGGCGAACCCGTTCCCGAAGCCGACCGCCAACTTATCCTTGCCCATAAGGGCGATGGCGTCTTGGTGGCCAATATTTGTTTTTTCGACAAAATCAAGGGGCTCGATGTGCTTCTCCGTGCCCTGTCGTTGTTGCCGCGGCGCTATCGGCTGTTGCTCATCGGTGGTGGAGCGGAGGATCGCGCCTTGCGTCGATTGGCCGCGCGGTTGTGCCCAGGCCGTGTGCTTTTCCTGGGCGGTCGTCGCCAGGCGTCGCGTTATCTGTCGCTGGTCGATGTCTTTGCGCAGACCTCATGGAGCGAGGGCTTCTGCCTGTCGATGGCGGAGGCCGCGTTGGCCCGTGTGCCCATCGTGTCGACCGACATCCCCGGCATGCGCGAGAAGTATGGCGCCGATGAGGTGACCTACGTCCCTGCAGGCGACGCGCAAGCACTCGCTTCGGCCATCCAGGCGGCGGTGGTGGAGCCTGACAAGGCCGCCAAGGCGTGCCAGACCGTGCGCACGCGTTTCACTGTACCACAAATGGTGTCTACTTATGAGTCTATTTACCAAGGCTGAACAGCTCTTCCTGCGGCTCTATCGTGACAGCCTGTGGGCGGATGTGGCGCAGGACACGCCTCGTCCCATCCATGCCGATGAGGCCACCTGGCAGCAGGTGGCCGACATAGCCGATGCGCAGACCTGCCAGGGACTCCTGGCGGATGCCCTCTCGCGGTTGTCGGCGGAGAGCCGTCCGCCCAAGCCCGTCTATTTCTCGTTGGTGGCCGCCACGGCCGATGCCGAGGACGCCAACCGCAAGATGAACCATTGCCTGCGTGGCCTCTTCCCCATGCTCGAGCGCCAGGGCGTCCGTGCCTGGCTGCTCAAGGGACAAGGCCTGGCGCAGTGTTATCCGCAGCCCACCCACCGTATGGCCGGTGACATCGATCTGCTCATTCCCCGTAAGGACGAGTTTGACCGGGCCGAGCGTCTCTTTGCCGAGCACCTACCCCGTGGCAACCGCGAGGAGGAAGGTCGCTATGAGCGTTCGTTCTATGTCAATGACGTGATTATTGAACTGCACAGCCAGATTGTCACAGATCTCAATCCGCGTCTTCGCTGTCATTTCCCCGCGTGGAGCCAGGCTTATTATGAGCGGGAACCGGTCAGATGGGGTGACGTGGCCTTGCCGCCCGCCGACTTCGATGCCATCTTCGTCTTCGTGCATCTTGCCCGTCATTTTGTCGGAGGGGGCATAGGCCTTCGGCAGGTGGCCGACTGGATGCGCTTCCTCTATGTGCATCGTGCCGACGGAGGAAAGTGCCCGATCGATGTGGAGCGCCTTGTGCGCGACATTGACCATCTGGGCCTTCGCCGCCTGTGGACGGTTTTTGCCGTCATGGCCGTGCGCCACTTGGGATGCCCCGCCAGTGTCATGCCGCTCTATGATGCCTCGCCCCGCTATCTCAAGGCGGCTGACGCCGTGTTGCGCAGCATCCTCGATGAGGGCAACTTTGGCCATCATGATGCCGCCATGGACAAGCGTCCGCAGGGCTTCCTGACAGGCAAGGCCTTCTCCTTCTTGATACAGACCCGTCGCATGGCCGCTAAACTCCGTTACTTTCCCATTGAGACGCTCTATTGTTTTCCCCAGCTTGTGTTTGGCGGATTGGGCCGTGTCATAGGGCGAAAAGGTAGAGGATAAAGCTCACTTGTAGAACCCTCCAATAGTCGTCAGCGGCTCT
>DAIOEQ010000237.1:0-3779 GCA_036746215.1 Prevotella sp. | reverse complement strand
GCGTTGCCGCTTGCGCATGTAAGGCCCCGGCGTCTTCGACGAGAACTTCCTGGGGTTGGGCAACGTGGCGGCAATGAGCGCGCAGTCGGCCCGCGTGAGGTCCGCGGCTGTCTTGCCGAAATTGTATTCCGCGCAAGCGTCGACGCCATAGATGCGGTCACCCATCTCGATGGAGTTGAGATATACTTCCATGATGCGTTGCTTGCTCCAGAAGAGTTCGATTAACGCGGTGAAATAGACCTCAAATCCCTTTCTGACCCAGGAGCGCCCCGGCCACAGGAAGACGTTCTTGGCCGTCTGCTGCGAGATGGTGCTTGCGCCATATCGCTTGCCGCCCTTGCCGTTGGCGATGTTGCGCTTGGCGGCATGGCCAATGGCGTCGAAGTCGAAACCGTGATGGAGCAGGAAGCGGGAGTCTTCCGACGACATGACGGCCACGGGCATGTGCTTGGACATCCGGTCCAAGGGCACCCAGTGGTGGTGAATGGTGAGACTGCCCGTCTGCACACAGCGTATCAACATCAGCGGCGTGACATACACGGGCATGAAACGATAAGCCACCACCGCGAGGATGGTGGAGGCGAAAAAGAGGCTTACCGCCCACTTGACGATTTTCTTGAACATGGCAAAAAGGGGTGCGGGCGCACCTTGGTACGTCCGCATCCCTACTTAGGATGAATGTGAAAATGCTGGTTTAGTCGAGCTTGCCTGCGTTGGCCTTCTCGATCATGTCCTTAGAGGCATAGAGGTAGACCTCCACGCGGCGGCTGGCCTTGACGTTCTCGGAGCCGTCGGCGTTGGTCACGAAGTTGGTGGCGCCATAGCCCTTGGTGCTCTTGATCTGCGAGCCGGGCACGCCACAGGTGTTCACCAGGTAAGCCTTGACCGCGTTGGCGCGATTGTCAGAGAGCACCTGGTTGACCTCGGCGGAGCCGTCCGATGAGGCGTAGCCCTGGATGTCCACCTGGCAGTCGGCGTTGTTCTTCAGGACGTTGGAGAACTTGGTCAACTCGTTCTTGGCGTTGGCTTGCAGGGCATACTTGCCGACGTTGAAGAGGATGCCGTTGTCGAAGGTCACCTTCACGGCCTTCAGGCCGTTGGCGTCGGTCACCTCCTCCACCTTGGCGTTCTTCACCTGTGCGGCCGTCTCAGCAGCCACCTTGTCCATGTGCTTGCCTATCAAGGCTCCCGTGCCCGCTCCGACAGCGGCGCCAATGGCGGCACCCACTGCCGTGTTGCCGGCGATGGCGCCAATGATGGCACCCACGGCCGTGCCCGAGCCTGTTCCGATGAGGGCTCCCGTGCCCGTCTTGGTCGAACAACCGACGCCCACCAGCGTGAGCGTGCATAAACCCACCGTAGCTACTTTCAGTCTTTTCATAATGCTTGCTTTAATTTATTTTCCAATGTTTTCTTACTCGCAAAGTTACGGCTTTTTTCCCGAGATAGGTTCTTATTGAATATTTTTTTCGTAACTTTGCGGCAAAATTAACCAATCATAAGGATTGGGACAATGGGAAACGCCTATCTCATGATGGGGAAATCCCTATGCGTGGCGGGAGACTGGCGCACGCTCATGCGTCCCCCCTCCCATCGAAAGCAAAGACATAACATGGCAAAAGAACTGAAACATCTTACCAAGCGCGCTGACGACTACAGCCAGTGGTACAACGACCTGGTGACCAAGGCCGACTTGGCCGAGCAGGCTCCTGTTCGCGGTTGCATGATCATCAAGCCCTACGGCTATGCCATCTGGGAGAAAATCCAGGCTGGCCTCGACAAGGAATTCAAGAAGCTGGGCGTGCAGAACGCCTATTTCCCCCTGCTCATCCCGAAGAGCTTCTTCGCCCGCGAGGCTGAGCATGTGAAAGGCTTTGCCAAGGAGAGCGCCGTGGTGACCCACTATCGCCTGAAGACCAGCGACGACGGCAAGGACATCATCGTGGACCCCGACGCCAAGCTCGACGAGGAGCTCATCATCCGCCCCACGTCGGAGACCATGATCTGGCACACCTACAAGAACTGGATCCACTCCTGGCGCGACCTGCCCATCAAGTGCAACCAGTGGTGCAACGTGATGCGATGGGAGATGCGCACGCGCCCCTTCCTCCGCACATCGGAGTTCCTGTGGCAGGAGGGCCACACCGCCCACGCCACCTCCGCCGAGGCTGAGGAGGAAGCCAAGACCATGCTCCATTGCTACGCCGACTTCGTGGAGGACGTGATGGCCGTGCCGGTCATCCGCGGCGAGAAGAGCGAGACCGAGCGCTTCGCCGGAGCCCTGCAAACCTACACCATCGAGGCCATGATGCAGGACGGAAAGGCCCTGCAGAGCGGCACCAGCCACTTCCTCGGGCAGAACTTCGCCAAGAGCTTTGACGTGACCTACCTCAACAAGGACAACAAGCCCGAGTATGTATGGGCCACGTCGTGGGGCGTCTCCACCCGCCTGATGGGCGCCCTCATCATGGTCCACTCCGACGACAACGGACTGGTGCTGCCCCCGAAGCTCGCGCCCATCCAGGTGGTCATCATCCCCATCAACAAGAACGAGGAGCAGCTCCAGGCCATCACGGCCAAGCTGCAGCCGGCCATCGACCAGCTGCGCGAGCTGGGCATCAGCGTGAAGTATGACGACGCCGACAACAAGCGACCGGGCTTCAAGTTTGCCGACTATGAGCTGAAGGGCGTGCCCGTGCGTCTCGTCATGGGCGGACGCGACCTCGAGAACAACACCATCGAGATCATGCGCCGCGACACGCTCGAGAAGGAGAACGTCTCGTTCGACGGCATCGTAGAGCGCGTGAAGGACATGCTCGACGACATCCAGCGCAACATCTTCGAGAAGGCGCGCAAGATGCGCGACAGCAAGGTCTACGAGTGCACCAACTACGACGAGTTCAAGGAGCGCATCAAGGACGGCGGTTTCTTCCTCTGCCCCTGGGACGGCACAGCCGAGACCGAGGCCAAGATCAAGGAGGACACGCAGGCCACCATCCGCTGCATCCCTTACGGCTACGAGCAGAAAGAGGGCGCCGTAGACATGGTGAGCGGCAAGCCCGCCAAGAGCTGGGTCATCGTGGCACGCGCCTACTAATAGCACAATCCCATCTCTTCCCTATTCTCATCCCATTCGCCCTCCAGACGAATGGGATTTTTTATGTTTCCACGCTGAGGGAGGACAAGAAACCTTGTGGAAAGATATCGCATTCTTTATTCGTGTTAAGGTGGGTTCTATAAATTACCACCTTAAGTAACTGCTTATAATTTTCTTATGTGAACGACAATAGAGACAATGGAGATAACATGGATTTAATAAAAAATCCGTGGGATGCGTGTGCGAAACAAACAAGCAGCCGCGGAACCCAGGCCTAATGGGAAATAGCGTGACAAAAGGTCTCGCAGGAAGTGCGTCGCAGCCAGCAAGAGCATGACTGTCCGCAAATACGCGTTGTATTTTGCAGTTTACGTAAGTTGTTGTATATCTGTGACATACGTATTTATCACACGACTTCATCCTCCAACACTCATCCCATCATTTGGAAAAAGATGGCTTATCGCGCCTTGATAGACGGCGAATCGCGCTTCGTTCCGGCACCTGCCGAGGCCTCTCATCTCACATGACGCACCTCGATAGCTATCCCCTGCCGAGACCAGAAGCCTGAAACGCCGCGACGTCGAGCCTTTCGCCTACCATCCATGCGCCACACAATCCTTTTTCTTCCGCTAAATGCACAACTTCTGAGATGCGTCTTTTTGCAGAAAAACGAAGACAAATC
>DAIOEQ010000236.1:2805-3780 GCA_036746215.1 Prevotella sp. | reverse complement strand
ATGAAGATCATGCGCTTGGGGCCCGTAGCCTTGGTGGGCACTGCTGCGCCCTTGAGCAACGTGAAGGCAGGTGTGTTCTCGCGTAACTTGGCTCGTGCGGCCTGCAGCTGGGTTTGCAAGGATGTGTAGGTGTTGTATTTCAGTTGCATGTCGTTCTCCAAGTCTTCCGTCTTCGACTTATAGCTTTCCAGGATGACATCCATGTTGGCATCGGCGTAGGAGCTGTATGTCTGGCGGATGCGCTCATAGTCGGATTTGGCATCGGCTGTCAGTTTTGCATAATATTCCACATCATTACGAGCTTTCTTCGTTCGGTAATTTGTGATGAATTCTTGCAAACGCTGTCTTACGGAGTCGGCTATGGTCTTGCAAATCAATGGGTCTTGGGCTTCCGTGCTGATGGTGATGACATCGTTTTTCTTGTCCACACTGATGCTGATGCTTTGTCTGATGGCTCCCATGACAGCGTCATCCTCTTTCGAAAGACGATAGGGGTTAAATGCCTCATTACCATTGGCCTTTCCCTGTGCTTCTTTTGGCTTGGGGAGTAATCCTTTCAATTTATTAGTAGCCACAGTCCACCATGGCGATTTTGTGAAGTAACGCTTGTAGGAATAGAGCGTGGTGTCAATGGCTCCGTCAGCGCTTTTTACACGTATGTTGAATAGGCTGTAAATAAATCCGTTGTCCTCCATCAAGTCGGGATAAAGACTTGGATAGATGGCGTCTGTTGAGGTCCGATTACCAAGGTCAATGCCAAAGCTCGAAGCGATATCACTTAAGGAGCCTCCAGAAGTGGGGATGTTCATCTCTGGGGCCAAGACTGTGCTTGATGAGTATGTTCTTGGCACGCAGATGATGATGAGGGAAGACAATACCAAGGTGATGGGCCAAGCAATGAAAAACCACTTCTTGCGCTTAGTGATGCATGCCCACACTTCGCGCAGGTCAATGACCTCTTCCTTGTTCTGCTCT
>DAIOEQ010000236.1:0-2795 GCA_036746215.1 Prevotella sp. | reverse complement strand
GTTTGCGCCCTCCCAATAGCAGAGGGCTTGTCCTTAGCCCACCATTACTTCGACATGTTAGCGATGGTGGCGATCATGGCTGCTATGGAAGCGGCACCCGTGCCCATGCTCATGATCTCTGCGGCGCTCATCTTGCGGCTGATGCGGCTGGGCACGACGATCTCGCAGCCCGGCTGGATCTTGGCTCCCTGCGAGAGCTTGCCCACCATGCCGTTCATGTAGATGACGTAGGCGTTGCGCTTGCGCGCGTTTTGCGCGAAGCCGCCGGCGGCGTTGATGTAGTACTTGCCACTCTTTCCCTTCTCGTAGGCCACGGTGTTGGGGTACATCACGGCTCCGTTCACCTTGACGGTGGCGGTGTATTGTGGCAAGATGAGGCGGTCTCCCTCGCGGAGCACGATGTTGGCGTCGCTGTTGGGGTTGGCGATGGCACGGTCGAGTTCGATGCCCACGGGGAAGGTGTTGGGCACCTGGAACTTCTTGAGCTGCGTGTTGTTGTTCTGTTGTGCCACTTGCTGCATGTTGTTGCCGTTGTTGCTGCTGGCCGCGAGCTCCAGGAGCTGCTGCTGGAGCTGTTCCTGCTGCATGTTGAAGGCGGCCTCCATGCGTGCGCGCTCGGCCTCGTTGGGTCGGCGCTCCAGTCGTGCGCCCTTGATGTAAGCCAGGTCGGTCACGCCTCCGGCGGCCTTGAGCAGGTCGGTCAGGCGCATGTTGCGCTTGTTGAGCGCGTATGTCCCGGCGAACATCACCTCGCCGTCGATGGTGACGTTTTGTTGCTTGGAGTAGGCAGGGCTCTTGCGCACGTACACCTCATCGAAGGGCATCAGCGTGAAGCCAGGCTGTCCGTCGATGACGAAGCCGTCTTTGAGAGAGAAGGAGTAGGTCTTTGCGATGACGCTGTCGGTGTCCAAGGCCTTGGGGTCGCCCACACGACGCGCCACGTCCACCTTGACCGTGGAAGCCGTCTCGAGCAGTCCGCCGGCCTGGAGCACAAAGTCTTCCAGGGTCTCGTTGTCTGCGTATTTGTAGATGCCGGGGTATTGCACCTCACCCTGTATGGTGATGGTGCGCTCGGTGAGCGCCTCCTGCTTGCTGGGTATGAAGAGCACGTCGTTTTCCTGCAAGGGAATGTCGGCCACGCGCCCGTCCATGATGCCTGCCACGTCGACGCTGATGACCTTCAGCGTGCGGTCGGCCTTCATGCGGTGCATCACGGCGTGTGCGGTGAACGCTTCCTCTGTGAGGCCCTCGGCGTGCTGGATGAGCGTGCGCACACTGTTGATGCTTTCGCCCATCTGGTACATGCCTGGGCGGAAGACGGCACCCTTGATCTCCACGGTGTTCTCATAGCGGGGCAGGATGGAGTCGACGCTGACACTGTCGCCGTCGGCGATGCGGAAGCTGCTCATGTCGAACTCATCGACGTTGAACACGGCATACTCGCGTCCCGTCTTGCGGTTGACGCGCACACTCTTCTTATAGGCGTCGCCCGCGAAACCGCCCGCATATTTCAGTAAGGTCTGCAGGCTCTCGTTCTTCTTCATCTCATAGTACATCGGGCGCTTCACCTTGCCGCTGATGTTGACGAGGCAGTCGTAGGCGCCCACGGAGATGACATCGCCGTCGTGCAGTCGGACGTTGCCCGTCATCTTGCCGTTGAGGATATAGTCGTAGATGTCGCACACGCTGATGAGACGGTTGTTGCGGTAGATGCAGATGTTGCGGAGCGTTCCCAGGTCGCTGGTTCCCCCGGCCATGTAGAGGGCGTGGAACACGGTGGCGAAGGCCGATAGCGTGTAGGTGCCCGGCGCCTTCACCTCACCCATGACGTTGATGGTGATGGTGCGCGTCTGCCCGAGCGACAGGTTGATGCGGCTGCTGCGGTAGCGGGCGCCGAGCGTGCTCCTGATGCGCGCCTTGGCTTGGCTGATGCTGAGTCCGCCCACGTTGATGGGGCCAAAGTCCTCAATGACAATCTGCCCGTCGGGCGAGACAGTGCAGTTGAACGTCTTTTGCGATGCGCCATAGACATCGACCGAGACGGCGTCGCCCGGTCCGAGCACGTAGCTCTGTGGCGTGGCGATGTTCATGGCGGGCTCAAAGGTCAGGTCCTTGTTGTTGAAGATGTCACGCCCGAACACCTTTTTCTTCCCTTTTTCCTGTTGTTCCAGCAGTTGGTTGAGCCATTCGATGGAGTCTTGGCGTGTCATCATGCCCAGCTCCGCCTGCATCTGCAGGAAGTCCTTGTCGTCCTCGTTGTATTCTTTCTGCCATGAGGTCACCCCCTGCAGTCGCTGGCTGCTGTTGTCATCGCGCTCCTGGTTCAGCCTCATCGTTTTTTGCCGCATCTCTTCGCGTGTCTTGCCGTTGTTGGTGCGCATGCGGTTGTCGTTGTTGTCGGCGTTGGCCTGTCCCAGTCCCGACTGCGTCATTTGCCTTTGGTATTTCTTCTTGACGCGACGTATCTGGTTGATGTCCACACCGCTCTGCATGAGTTTCACCACGATCTGTTGCTGTGATGAGCCCTTTTCCGTTTCGCGCTGGATCATTTCCGCCACCTGGTTGTCGGTCATGGACGACTGGGCTCTCATGCTCATGGGGCACAACGTGAGCAGCAATATGTAAACGATGAGTTTCTTCATCCTTCTGTGTGATTATGCGTTGAATGGTTATACCTATATTATATAGTAACTCCCTTTTTGCGCTTTTATTGTCAACGGGGTGTCGCAAAAGGCAAAAATAGCGAGTACCAACTGCAAAGTTACAACAAAAAGGACACATGGCAAAACAAAATC
>DAIOEQ010000235.1:0-3802 GCA_036746215.1 Prevotella sp. | reverse complement strand
GTATAACCAGAACGACCGTCTCGGCGCCATGCTCAACCTGACGTGGCTCAGCGCCAGCGGCGACGACAAGTTCCAGTGGAAGAACATCTTCAACCAGCTTGGCAACAGCCGCTACACCACCCGCGCGGGGCTCAGTGCCCAGTCAGAGCGTGAGCGGTCGGCCGAATACTACTATCGCAGCCGCACCACCTACACCACCCAGCTCACCGGGCGTCACACCCTCGGCGCCGACGCCCTCGACTGGAGCGCCAGCTACGCCTACGCCAACCGCCGGCTGCCCGACCGCCGCAAGTATATCCTCTACAATGAAGACACCGACCAAGGCGACCAGTATGTGTGGCTCTACCAGAACGACATCTCGCGCGAGTGGACCTCGCTCGACGAGCATATCCTCTCGCTGCAAGCCAACGACAGCCACCGCTTCACGCTCGGCTCCTGGCACCCGCAGCTGAAGGGCGGCGTCTACGGCGAGTACCGCACGCGGACCTACACCACCCGCAACCTCTTCTATTGGTATAACACCGCCGACAACCAGCTGCCCGCGGGCTTCCGCCGCATGGACATGGCCACGCTGCTCAGCGACCCCGCCAACTTCGGCGCCGACAAGCTCTACCTGCTGGAAGACGTCAATAAGATCAACGACTACAGCGGCCACAACCTCCTCGGCGCCGCCTACGTCCTGGCCACGCTGCCCTTGGGGTCGCTTGACGTGCACGCCGGCCTGCGCTATGAGTACAACCAGATGGAGCTCATCTCCAACACCAAGGCCGCCGAGGTCAGCCACGAGAGTCACTTCTACCGCCATGGCGACCTCTTCCCCTCGGCCAACATGACCTGGCACATCACCGACCAGCACCAGGCGCGCCTCTGCTATGGGCGCAGCGTCAACCGGCCCGAGTTTCGCGAGCTCTCGCCCTCGGTCTACTACGATTTCGACCTCGCCTCCGACGTGCAGGGCAACTACAACCTGAAGAACTGCTACGTCGACAACATCGACCTGCGCTATGAGTGGTATCCCAGCCGCGGGGAGGTCATCTCCCTGGCCGCCTTCTACAAGCATTTCGACTCGCCCATCGAGTGGGTCTACACCCTCTCGGGCGGCACCGACGTCATCTATTCCTACAAGAACGCGCGCTCGGCCGACAACTACGGGTTGGAGCTCGACATCCGCAAGAGCCTCGACTTCATCGGGCTGAAAGACTTCTCGTGGAGCTTCAATGGCTCGCTCATCCACAGCCGCGTCCATTTCGCGCCCGGCAGCTACGAGTATGACCGCCCCATGCAGGGACAGTCGCCCTATCTCGTCAACACGGGCCTCTTCTACAACAACCAGCGCCACCACCTCGCCGTCAACCTGCTCTACAACCGCATCGGCAAGCGCATCGTCGGCGTGGGCCGCACCGAGGGCGGCGGCGACGCCTCGCGCAACATCCGCGTGCCCGACAGCTACGAGATGCCGCGCGACGCCTTCGACCTCACGGCCTCGAAGCGCTGGGGGCGGTGGGAGGCCAAGCTCGCCATACGCGACCTGCTCAACCAGAGCGTCCTCTTCAAGCAGTTCCAGAGCGTCGACGGAAAGGAGATACAACAAGTGACACGCAAATATAAGCCGGGACGCAACATCAACCTCTCGGTAACAGTAACATTATAATTTTCACAATCATGAAAACAGACAAGATGTTTTTGGGATGCATGGGCATCCTCGCCCTGTCGATGACATTCGCGTCATGCAGCAGCGACAACGACAATCCCGACCCTAACCCCCAGGCGGCCTACCAGTGGTCCACCGACGGTGGCTTCAAGGCTTGCGACCACCTGCTCTTCACCGACGACGGCAAGGAGGCGCCGAAGGGAACCGTCATCGGCAATGGCGACCAAGACTTCGTCTTCAAGGGCACGCAGACCCTGGAGCGTGGCACCTACACGCTCAAGGGCTGGGTCTACGTGGCCAACGGCTCGACGCTGACCATCCCCGCCGGCACCGTCATCAAGGGCGACAAGGCCACCAAGGCGGCCCTTATCGTGGAGCCCGGCGGCAAGCTCATCGCCAACGGAACGGCCCAGCAGCCCATCGTCTTCACCTCCGCGCAGGCGGCGGGCAGCCGCCGTCCTGGCGACTGGGGCGGCGTGATACTCTGCGGCAAGGCGCCCAACAACAGCGGCGTGCTGGCCCAGCAGATTGAGGGCGGCCCCCGCACCAAGCACGGCGGCACCGACGCCAATGACAACAGCGGCTCGCTGCAGTATGTGCGCATCGAGTTTGCGGGCTATCCCTTCAAGAAAGACCAGGAAATCAACGGCTTGACCTTCGGTTCCGTGGGTGCCGGCACGACCATCGACCATGTGCAGGTGTCCTACTCCAATGACGACAGCTTCGAGTGGTTTGGCGGAACGGTCAACTGCAAGCACCTCATCGCTTTCCGCGGCTGGGACGACGACTTCGACACCGACAACGGCTTCTCGGGCCATGTGGAGTATGGCCTGTCGGTGCGCGACTCTCGCATCGCCGACGCCTCGCAGAGCAACGGCTTCGAGAGCGACAACAACGCCAGCGGCTCCACCGCCGAGCCATACACCACCGCCACCTTCTCCAACATCACCTTCCTGGGTCCGAAGACCTTCGACGCCTCGTTTGCCAACACCGCCGACTATATCACGGGTGGCGGCATGAATCCTGAGAACGGATCGTCGATGGGCCTCTTCCAGGCGGCCATGCACATCCGCCGCAACTCGCGCCTCAACGTGAAGAACACCCTCGCCATCGGATGGCCCATCGGCGTCATCCTCGACAATGAGAAGGGCAACACGCAGGGAGCGGCCACCAACGGACTGATGAGCCTCAAGGGCATCACCTTCGTCGGCATGGGCATCGTCGGCTCCGACTTCAACAAGGTCTACAAGGATGAGCTCTACGACTATGTGACCAAGACCACCGACGCCACGAAGAAATCGTTCTCGAGCACCTTCTTCCAGTTGGCCGCCAACCAAAACACGGTCATCGGCAGCTGGATGGCGCGCACGTGGAACGGCATCGCCTCCATCCTCGCCATCAGCAACGACTATCCGGGCATCGGCGCCTTCCCCGACGGGCAAGACTGGACGGCGGGCTGGGCCAACTTCGATCCGCAGAACACGCAGTATTGATAAGGCATTGCGGGCCGCGGCGACGTGAAAGGCGTGGCCACGGCATCTGCCCGCGACATGAAACGAAATGAGGATGAACAGCTCTTAATGGTGGTTCATCCTCTTTTCCGTGTTGCTTGCTTCGACCGCCGCTGTCTCGCCGCCACTTCGGTGTCGCGGCCAAGTGTGGGCGACAATGTGTAGAAATGTTAAAATCGAAAATTTCCGGCTCGTTTATGCTCGATTGTCGACAAAACATCCTATCTTTGCACTCGCTTTCCGCATGAAGCGAGAAAGCAAGTGGTAAGGGTGGTTACCAGAGTGGCCAAATGGGGCAGACTGTAAATCTGCTGGCTCTGCCTTCGGTGGTTCGAATCCATCACCACCCACTTAATATTACCATTCGAGATGATGTCCCTGAGACGTAGCCGATGAGGCGAGTCGCAGGGACATCGTTTTTTCTGTCGTTCCGGGTTCTCCGGCTGTTTGGTTCCTTGCTTATTGTGGCAAAGCTATGTGAGTAATGAAATAACAGGACACAAGGTCTCCTGAGAGTGCCGTCGCTGCCATCGCGAGTGCCTTCACCCGCAAATACACGCTATTTTTCGTAGTTTGCATAATCTCCTGTAAATCAGCCGCAAGCAAGATTTTGCAAGTGCTTGCTCTATTTCTTCCGCCC
>DAIOEQ010000234.1:0-3815 GCA_036746215.1 Prevotella sp. | reverse complement strand
AGACCATCGTGAGGGTCTCCGCGAGCAAATCCTGAAGGTTGCCATACGGGAGTTCACCACCATCGGCGTCAAGTCGGTGAAGATGGACGACATCGCTCGAAAGCTGAAGATTTCCAAGCGCACGCTGTATGAGATTTACGAGAACAAGGAGACGCTCCTCATGGAGTGTGTGGAGCGGAGAATGCAAGTGTTTGAGGCCAAGATGGAGCGTTTCTGCGTCCATGGCGACAAGCAGGTCATCGACATTCTCCTGGAGTTCTATCGCCTGCAGATGGAGGAGCTGCGCGACATGAACCCGCTCTACTTCGAGGACCTCCACAAGTATCCCCGCGTGACGAACTACCTGGAGCGGTCGCGCAAGGAGCACGACGTGCGCAGCAAGGCTTTCCTGAGGCGCGGGGTGGAAGAGGGCTATTTCCGCGACGACTTCGATTATGACCTGATCGGCCAGTTGGGCGGCAGCATGATGCAGAATGTCATGGAGTACAAGTTGTATCATCTTTACAGCTTGCAGGACATCTTCCGCAATGTCATCATGCTGTTTGTCCGCGGGCTTTGCACGTCCAAAGGCATCGAGGAGCTCGACCGTCAGCTGGAGGCCCGGCCGTAGGGGATTTTTTTTAAGACAACCCATACAACCCACACAACATTTCACAACACTTAGCGTGCCCGCAACGGGCAGACAACACGGACAACCTTTGTTGCGCCCTTGGCGCAATGACGGGTGAGAGGGGGCTTGACGACAATAGAGACTGTCGGGATGCGCGTCCCGCTTAGTGCGTGTAGAGGAAGCGCTTGATGGAGCGCTTGGGCGTCTTCTCAAACTCCTCGTTGTGCAGGCGGATGGCCGACAGGTGGCAATAGTTGGGCAGGATGGTGTTGAGCTGCTTGCGGTTTTCCTCCATGATGTTTTCCAGGTCGCTCGTGTTGAAGCCCATCTGCTTCGCCTCGTCGAAGTCGGGGAAGACCAGTCCGACGAGCTTGTCGCCCTCCTGGATGACCACGCTCTCGCTGACCATGGTCATCGAGTTGAGCTTGTCCTCTATCTCCTCGGGGTAGATGTTCTGTCCGTTGGAGCCCAGCAGCATGTTTTTCGAGCGGCCCTTGATGAAGACGTTGCCCTGGGCGTCGATGGTGCCCAGGTCGCCCGTGTGGAACCAGCCGTCCTTGTCGATGGCGGCCTGCGTGGCCTCCTCGTTCTTGTAGTAGCCCAGCATGACGTTGGGGCCCTTGCACAGGATCTCTCCCGGCACGTTCTGGGGGTCGGCGCTGTCCACCCGCACTTGCATGTGCAAGGCGGCCTTTCCGCACGACCCGGGCACGAAGTCCTTGTAGTCGGCGTAGCAGATGATGGGGGCGCACTCCGTGGCCCCGTAGCCCACCGTGTAGCGGAAGCGTATCTGGTGGAGGAAGGCCTCCACCTCCTGGTTGAAGGCCGCCCCGCCGATGATGACCTCGTAGAAGTTGCCGCCGAAGGCTTGGGTCACCTGGGCGCAAATCTTCTCGTAGACCTTCTTGTTGATGCCCGGCATCCTCATCAGCAGGCGCATCTTCGGGTCCTGGATTTTCGGGAAGACCTTTTTCCTGATGATTTTCTCTATGATAAGGGGCACCGAGATGATGACGCACGGCTTCACCTCGGCGAAGGCCGCGGCGATGATGGCGGGCGAGGGGATGCGCGTCAGGAAGAAGATGTGGCAGCCCTTGATAAACTCGAAGAGGAACTCAAACGCCATGCCGTACATGTGGGCCATGGGCAGGATGGAGATGACGTTGTCGCCCGTCTTGATGCGCTTGCCCAGCACGTCCTCGGCGAAGTCGGCGTTGCTCCACAGGGCGCGGTAGGGCAGCATGACGCCCTTGGAGAAGCCCGTCGTGCCGCTGGTGTAGTTGATGAGCGCCAGCTCGTCGGGGCTTTGCTCCTTGTAGTAGCTGATGTGCTCCTTGCGGAAATACTTGGGATACTTGTGGCCGAACATCTCGTTGAGGTGCTCGCGGGCGTAGGTCAGCTTGTCGGTGCGCGAGAGCACGAGCGAGTAGTCGGGGATGTATATGACGCCTTCCAGGGTGGGCATCTTGGTGGTGTCGATCTGCGTGGCCACCACGTCGCCCACAAACAGCAGCTTGGCGTCCGAGTGGTTGACGATGTTGTGTATCTGGTCGGCCGTGAACTCATGCAGGATGGGCACCGCCACGGCGCCATACGTGAGGACGGCCAGGAAGGCGCACGCCCAGGCCGAGCTGTTGCGGCCGCAGAGGGCCACCTTGTCGCCACGCTTCACGCCCGAACTTTCAAACATGATGTGCAGCTTGGCTATCTTGCGGGCCACGTCGTGGTATTGGAGCGCGACACCCTTGAAGTCGGTCAGGGCGTCTTGGTCCCAATGGTCTATGATGCTTTTTTCGATGAGCTCATTGAAACTTGGAATTTTTTCCATGGTCTTGTCTTTTGTGGTGGTGATTTTATAGGCCACGCCTCGTGGTCACGCTTCTTTGTAGAGGTATCGCTTGATGGATTTCTTGGGTGTCTTCTCAAACTCCTCGGCCTGCAGCCTGATTTCGCTTATCTTGCAGAAGCTGGGCAGCATGGTGTTCAGCTCCTTGCGGTTTTGCTCCATGATGTTGCGCAGGTCGTCCTCGGTGAAGCCCAGCGCTTCCGCCTCGTGCATGTCGGGGTGCACCAGGCCCACCAGCTTGTCGCCGTGCTGTATGATGAGGCTCTCGTTGACCATGGCCATGGAGTTGAGTTTGTCCTCTATCTCCTCAGGATAGACGTTCTGTCCGTTGGAGCCCAGCAGCATGTTCTTGATGCGGCCCAGGATAAACACGTGCCCGTCTTTCGACATCTTGGCCAAGTCGCCCGTGTGGAACCATCCGTTCTCGTCGATGACGGCCTGTGTGGCCTTGTCGTTCTTGTAGTAGCCCTTCATCACGTTCAGTCCGCGCGTGATGATTTCGCCGGCCACGTTTTCCGGGTCGCTGCTGGCTATCTTCACTTCCATGTGCTTCACGGGCGTGCCGCAGGAGCCGCCCACAAAGTCGTTGTGGTCGGAGAACGTGATCAGGGGGCCGGTCTCCGTCGTGCCGTATCCCATGGTGATGGGGAAATGGATGTCCGTGAGGAAGTTCTCTATCTCGCGGTTGAGGCCCGCGCCGCCCACGACGACCTCGTAGGCCTGGCCGCCGAAGATGTCCATCACGGTCTTCAGGACGTGCTCTTTCACCTTCTTGCTGATGCCCGGCATCTTCATGAGGAGCTTGACGCGGGCGTTGTCGAGCATCGGGAACACCTTCTTGCGGACTATCTTCTCCACGATGAGGGGCACGGCGATGATGACGTTGGGGTGAATGTCGGTGAAGGCTTCCTGTATGACCGTCGGGCTGGGTAGCCGGGTGAGGAAGAAGAGATGGTTGCCCAGGACAAACTGGAGCAGGAACTCGCAGACAAGCCCGTACATGTGGGCCATGGGCAGGATGTCGAGCACGCGAGAGTTGGCCGGCAGCTTGCGGCCCAGCACGTCGACCAGGAAGTCGATGTTGCTCCATACCGAGCGGTAGGGCAGCATGACGCCCTTGGAGAAACCCGTCGTGCCGCTGGTGTAGTTGATCATGATCAGCTCCTCAGCCTGGTCCTCATGGTATTTGACGTGCTCCTTGCGGAAATACTTGGGATACTTGTGGCCGAACATCTCGTTGAGGTGCTCGCGCGCGAAGGTCAACTTGTCCGTGCGGCTTTCCACGAGCGAGTAGTCGGGGAGATAGATGACGCCCTCGAGATTGGGCATCATGTTGTAGTCGAGGGTGGTGGACACCAC
>DAIOEQ010000233.1:0-3822 GCA_036746215.1 Prevotella sp. | reverse complement strand
GGCCGAAATCTCCTGGCACTGGTACTTGCCGCCCCACTCCTCGACGAGCAGGTTCATGTTGGCCAGGTCCTCGCGGATGCGGTCGGGGTTGGCCCCTGGCTTGTCTATCTTGTTGATGGCGAACACCATGGGCACGCCCGCGGCCTGGCAGTGGGCGATGGCCTCCTTGGTGGTGGGCATCACGGAGTCGTCCGCGGCGATGATGATGATGGCGATATCGGTGACCTGGGCGCCACGGGCACGCATGGCCGTGAAGGCCTCGTGACCCGGCGTGTCGAGGAAGGTGACCTTGCGGCCGTTCTTCAGCGTCACGCTGTAAGCGCCGATGTGCTGCGTGATGCCGCCTGCCTCACCGGCAATGACGTTGGTGTTGCGGATGTGGTCGAGCAAAGAGGTCTTACCGTGGTCGACATGACCCATGACCGTCACGATCGGAGCGCGCGGCACGAGATCGCTCTCGTCGTCCTCCTCCTCGCTGACAGCCTCCTGCACCTCGGCGCTGACATATTCTGTCTGGAAGCCAAACTCGTCAGCCACCAGGTTGATGGTCTCGGCGTCAAGACGCTGGTTGATGGAGGCCATGACACCGATGCTCATCAGTGTTCCGATGACCTGGTTGACACCCACGTTCATCATCGTGGCCAACTCAGACACCGTCACGAACTCGGTGAGCTTCAGCACCTTGCTCTCCTTGCGCTCCTGCCTTGCCTCGGCGTCGAGCTTCTCCTGCACGGCCTCGCGCTTCTCCTTGCGATACTTGGCTCCGCGCTTGGTGTTGTTCTGCTTGCTGGTGAGGCGTGCCAACGTCTCCTTGACCTGGCGTGCCACATCCTCCTCGTTCACCTCGAGCGGCTTCTGGTTGCGGTTGTTCTTTTTCTTTCCCTTCTTGTTGTTGCCGTTGTTTCCGTTGGTGCCATTGCCGCCGTTGTTTCCGTTGCGGCTGTTCTGCTGTCCGACGGCGTTGATGTCCACGCGCTCCTTGTTGATGCGCTGGCGCTTCTTGCGGTCACCGCCGTTGGCTCCGTTCTGTCCCTTGGCCTCGCGCTCCTTGCGGCGCTCCTCCTTCGACTTCTTGCGGGGCCGTGTGCTCTGGTTGAGTGCCGACAGGTCAATCTTACCCAGCACATTCACCTTGGGAGCGTTGAGGATTTTCTTCTCGCTGCTGAGCTGGAACACGCCCGACTTCTCCTCCGCGGCAGGTGCCTGTGCGGTGGCTTCAGCCTTCTTGGGCTGGGCGTTCTGCTGGGGCGCGGCCTTAGGGGCCACGGGCTGTTTGTTTTCCTTCGGTGCCTGGGGCGCACTGGCCACGGCAGGTTTCTTCACCTCAGCGGGCTTGTTGGCGGCTACGGCAGGCTTCTGCTCCGCGGGCTTGTCGGCAGCGGCGCTCTTGGCCGGCTCGGCCACCTTGGCAGGCTCCACGGGAGTGGGCTGGGCCTTGGCGGCAACTGGAGCCGGCGCGGCCTGCGCAGGCTTCACGGCAACATTCTTCGCAGGTTCCTGGCTGACGGCAGCAGCCTTCACCTCGTTTTTCTTGGCAGGCTCATGAGCAGCAGACTCCACCTTGACTGGGCCCCTGCCCAAGTTGTTAAGGTCAATCTTGCCCAACGGCTTGTATTGCTGGTGACTTGTGCCTTCCAAGACGCTCTTGGCGCGTGCCTCCGCCTTCTTGGAGTCGGTCTCGCGCTTCTTTTCCTTGTTCTTCGGGAAAAGTTGTTTGGCGGCCGAGAGCACAGCGGCGTCTTGCTTGAATGCCTCAACAAGCGCCTTGTACTGCGCGTCGTTGAGCTTGAAGCTCACGTCGGCTTTCACCTCGCCCAGATTGCTTTTCTTTTCCAGGAATTCAACTGCCGTTTGAAGTCCTATGTTCAACTCACGTAATGCTTTGTTTAATCTGATGCTCATATAACCTTTCTTAAAGGCGAAAAAGCCAAAGGGCAAAAGGGTAAAACGCCATCCGCTCCATCACCTTACTCTATTGTTTTTGATGTATTCTCTTGTGTCTTCTTAATTGGAAGCATGGGGAAGGACCCTTGTCCGCCCCACGCCTTACGTCGATGGTAGTCATCTTTTTGTCGTGGCAGCCCCCGCGGGCCGGCCACCGGTTACTCAAACTCCTTGCGGAGCACCTCGAGCACGTGGTCGACGGTCTCCTCCTCAAGGTCGGCCTTCTCGACGAGCATCTCGCGCGGAGCGTTGAGCACCGCCTTGGCCGTGGTCAGTCCGAGGCCTTCTATGGCGTCGATGATCCACTGGTCAATCTCGTCGTTGAACTGGCTGAGGTAGACGTCGTCCTCCTCGGCGCCCGGCTTTCCGTCCACCACGCGATAGACATCGATGGTGTAGCCGGTGAGCATGGAGGCCAACTTGATGTTCTGTCCGCCGCGTCCGATGGCGAGACTCACCTCGCTGGGATCCAGGTAGACCTCGGCCTTCTTGTTCTCGTCGTCGAGCTCGATGCTCGACACCTTGGCGGGGTTCAAGGCGCGCTGGATGAAGAGCTTCGTGTTGGCTGTCCAGTTGATGACGTCGATGTTCTCGTTGCAGAGCTCGCGCACGATGCCGTGCACACGGCTTCCGCGCACGCCGACGCAGGCTCCGACCGGGTCTATGCGGTCGTCGTAGCTCTCCACGGCCACCTTGGCGCGCTCACCGGGTATGCGGGCCACAGCCTTGATGGCAATCAGGCCATCGGCAATCTCGGGCACCTCCTGCTCAAGCAGGCGCTCCAGGAACTTGCCGCTGGTGCGCGAGAGGATGATCTTGGGGTTGTTGTTCTCGTTGTCGACACGCTCGATGACGGCCCTCACGGTCTCGCCCTTGCGATACTGGTCGGCGGGTATCTGCTCGCTCTTCGGCAGGATGAGCTCGTTGTTCTCGTCGTCGACGAGCAACACCTCGCGCTTCCACACCTGGTAGACCTCGGCGGAGATGACTTGTCCGACACGGTCCTTATACTTATTATAAAGAGCGTCGTGCTCAAGCTCAAGAATCTTGCTGGCCAGGGTCTGGCGCAAGGTCAGGATGGCGCGACGTCCGAACTTCTCGAAGTCGACCTTTTCCGACACTTCCTCGCCCACCTCATAGTCGGGCTCAATTTTCTGGGCGTCGCTCAGGCAGATTTGCTTGTTGTCGTCCTCGACCTCTCCGTTCTCCACGACCACGCGGTTGCGGTAGATCTCGAAGTCGCCCTTGTCGGGGTTGACGATCACGTCGATGTTCTCGTCGCTGCCATATATCTTCGCAAGCACGTTGCGGAAGCTTTCCTCCAATACGCTGACGAGCGTGGTGCGGTCGATGTTCTTGGTATCCTTGAACTCGCGGAAACTGTCGATCATCGTCAACTGCTCGTCGTCTTTCTTTCTTACAGCCATAGCTTTATTTGAAACTGATTAAGTATTTTGTATATTTCACCTTGTCCATGTTGTAGGCGTGGTCCACGTCCATCTTCACGGGGCGCTTCTTTCCCTCCACCTGCACTTTCTCATTGACCGACACCACGAAGTCGCGACCGTCGACGCTCTTGAGCTTTCCTGTCACCTTCTTGCCGTCGGCGTCCATCACTTCCACGTCCTCGCCAATGCAGTTGATGTACTGCTGCTCCACCTTGAACGGCTGTCCCAGTCCGGCGGAGCCCACCTCGAGCTCATAGTCTTCCTCGTCACGGCTGAGATGGTCCTCAATGTATTGGCTGAGCTTGGCGCAATCGTCAATCCACACACCATCGGCATGGTCGATCTCCACGGTGATTTTGTCATCGGGGCTGACGGTAACGTCAACCAAGAAGTAGTCTTTGTCTGCCAACCACTCCTCAACTAAGTTTTT
>DAIOEQ010000232.1:3097-3824 GCA_036746215.1 Prevotella sp. | reverse complement strand
TTAGAGCCCAATTCTTTATCTACATTTGAAATATGGCAAAAGACCATTTCCTCCACACCCCCAACGAAACACCCCACGACCAGGACCAGAAACACGAGATTGGCCCCTGGAAGACGCTCAGCTCCGACTACATCATCCGCCGCCCGTGGCTCACGGCCCGACGCGATAAGGTGCAGTTGCCCGACGGCCGCGTGGCGCCCGAGTTTTATGTCCTCGAATATCCCGACTGGATCAATATGGTGGCCCTCACCACCGACGGCAACATCATCCTGGAGCGCCAGTGGCGACACGGCCTCGACGAGGTGTCGACCGAGATACCCGCCGGTGTGGTGGAGGCTGGCGAGACGCCCCTTGAGGCCGCCCGCCGCGAACTGCAGGAGGAGACGGGCTACACCGGCGGCGAGTGGGAGCCCATCATCACCGTCGCCCCCAATCCCGGTCTCATGACCAACCGCTGCCATTGCTTCCTGGCGCGTGGCGTGCACAAGACCAGCGGCCAGCATCTCGACGCCAACGAGGACCTGCAAGTGTTCTTCCGCAAGCCCGCCGAGGTCGATCGCATGCTCCACGCCGGAGCCTTCTCGCAAGCCATGATGGTGGCGCCCCTGGCCCTGGTCCTGCCTCGGTTGCAGGAGGAGGAGAAGCGGGCGGCTTTGTAACTGCGCGCTCCGACAAAATAGGGATTTGTCTCCTGCCGGTTAGTGGCTCAGACAAAAAGCTTGTCGGT
>DAIOEQ010000232.1:0-3087 GCA_036746215.1 Prevotella sp. | reverse complement strand
GTGACTCTGACAAAAACCCTTGTCGGTTTTTGTCTCCCCAAAAACTCATTCGCTGGGCTCTTCAGATGCGAAGCCTTGCCTCCGTTGTTGCAAGGTTGGCCCTCAAGGTGGGGCCGTACACAACCGAGGAATGGCAATCGCGTCCAAAACGATGTCAAACAAGTCCAAATGTGAGCATAAACGTGACGTTTGCGTTTTTTTTCCCCTATCTTTGCACTGCATGGGGTGCGCCCGGCCTTCTGAAGTGAACTTCCACGGTGTCCGCCCGTACTATCCTTGCGCCAATCCAAGCAAAAGACAATCGTTCCATTTTGACAATATGAAAAAGACTACACTCTTGGCTCTCTGTCTCGCGTCGTCGCTCACGGCTGCCGCACAGGGGGCGAAAATCAAGACTGTCGCGCCCGTGGCCGTTACCGCCACAGCCGGCGAGGTGCCCATGCTGCCCTACCGTCTCTGGGTGACCTATGCCGACGGGAGCGGCGAATACCGGCAGGTGAAGTGGATGAACTCATCGCTCGAGACCGAGCAGGAGGCAGCCGATGCCGCCAAGCACCCCGCCGGGTCGGCCTACGACGTGCAGGGATATGTCATCGGCGACAACAAGACGGCCGCCGGATACCCCGTCACGGCCCGCGTCAACGTGGTGGCCACCGAGGCTGCCGCGCCGGCGCCGTCACCTGTGGCCGAGCCCCTGCCCCTGGGCAGCGTGCAGCTCATCGGCGACAACCGCCTCACGCACAACCGCGACCTCGATATCGACAACCTGCTCTCGCTCGACCCGCGCCAGCAGGTCTACAACTACCGTGACACCTACGGCCTGTCCACCGAGGGCTATCCCGTGGCCGACGGCTGGGACTCGCCCACCACGAAGCTCAAGGGCCACGGCACCGGCCACTACCTCTCGGCCATGGCCATGGCCTATGTGGCTTGTCCCGACAAGGCCAAGCGCCAGCAGATCAAGAAGAACATCAAGCTCGTCGTCGACCAGATGCGCGAGTGCCAGGAGCGTACCTTCGTCTTCGACAAGCAGCTCGGGCGTTACCGTGAGGCGCGCGACCTGGCGCCCGAGGCCGAGCTGAAGACCATGGGCGGCACCTGGCAGGACTTCGACCGCTACAAGGCCGACTACGCCCACTATGGCTATGGATACATCAACGCCATACCCGCACAGCACTGCGCGCTCATCGAGCGCTACGCGCCCTACAACAACGAGGAGGGTGTGTGGGCACCCTACTACACCGTGCACAAGCAGCTTGCCGGACTCATCGATGTGGCCAACCTCGTCGACGACAAGAAGATTGCCGACAAGGCCCTCGCCATCGCCAAGGACATGGGTCTCTGGATATGGAACCGTCTCCACTACCGCACCTATCTCAAGACCGACGGCACGCAGGCCGAGCGCCGCGCCAAGCCCGGCAACCGCTATGAGATGTGGAACATGTACATCGCCGGTGAGCTCGGCGGCATACAGGAGTCGCTCTCAAGGCTCTCGGAGATGGTGGCCGACAAGACCGAGAAGGCGCGGCTCATCGAGGCAGCCGGCTTCTTCGACGCGCCCGCCTTCTACGGGCCGCTGGCCAAGGGCGTCGACGCCATACGCGACCGCCACGCCAACCAGCACATACCCATGATCGTGGGCGCGTTGCGCTCCTACCGTTCCAACCACAATCCTTATTATTGGCACATCGCCGACAACTTCTGGGATCTCGTGCAGGGACGCTACCGCTACGCCATGGGCGGCGTGGGCAACGGCGAGATGTTCCGACAGCCCTACAAGCAGATGGTGAGCCTCGCCACCAATCCCGCCGGGCCCGACATCAACGAGACGTGCTGCGCCTACAACCTCGCCAAGCTCACCAAGGACCTCAACGCCTATCACCCCAACGACGCCCGATACATGGACTACTACGAGCGCGTGCTCTACAACCAGCTCGTGGGCTCCATCAACCCCCACCGCTATGCCGTGCTCTACCAGTATGCCGTGGGCCTCGACGCCAGCAAGCCCTGGGGCAATGAGACGCCGCAGTCGACCTGTTGCGGAGGAACGGGCGCCGAGAACCACGTGAAATACCAGGAGGCGGCCTACTACACCGCCGCCGACACCCTCTGGGTGGGCCTCTACCTGCCCACACGCGCCACCTGGCAGGGCGTGACCTTCAGCCAGCAGTGTGCCTTCCCCGCAGAGCGGTCGGTCATCCGTATGGAGAAGGGGCGCAAGGCTTTCACCATGAAGCTCCGCGTGCCCTACTGGGCCACCCGCGGTTTCTCCGTCACCGTCAATGGGCGTGAGCTCGCCGCGAGCTACCAGCCCGGCTCCTATGTGACCATCCCCACGCGCCAGTGGCAGCGTGGCGACAGCGTGGTGGTGACCATGCCTTATGGCCCCCACCTCGACTATACGCCCGACAAGATGGACATCACGCGCAACAAGACCTACAAGCCCATGTGGGCAGCCGCCCTCATGCGCGGACCGCTGGTCATGGCCGCCAAGGACATCCGTACATGGGATGAGGCCACGCTCCACAGCGAGGCCGACGCCGACCGCCTGCAGCTCGTGCCCGACTACGACGCCGACCGCCACATCACCCACTACTTCCGCCTCGACGCGCCCATCGAGGACACCACCTATGTCGACAACGCCACCCTCACCGAGCTGATGCGCGTGGCCGCCAAGCGGCTCGACGAGCAGCAGGCCTGGGACAACATGCAGACCAAGGTGCCCGAATATGCGCCGTGGGCCAAGAACGGCATCGACGCCATGCGTCAGCGCTACGAGGCGCTCAAGGCTTTCCTCGCCGACCATAAGGGCAACGGCGCCACGCTGGCCAGCGAGCTCAACGCGGCCTTGAGCATGATGCGCCCCGGCAACCTCGCCGAGCCGTCGGACCTCAAGGAGCTGCTTGAGGCCCTGAAGGCCGCCCAGGCCGTCGCGGCGCCGTCACAGCGGCTGAAGGACGCCATGGACTATGCCGAGATGGTCAAGGCTTATGTCAACGACGGCAGTGGCACCAAGGATCTCATCCGCCGTGGCCTCACGGGCTTGCGCGCCGCCATGCCGGCCAACTGACCGCCTGGACTTCGCCC
>DAIOEQ010000231.1:0-3892 GCA_036746215.1 Prevotella sp. | reverse complement strand
CCTTGCTCTTGTAAGCCTTGTTCAAGCCAGCCACCACCTCGTTGGTGATGTCGTAAGCCTTGTCGGCATAGAGCAGGTTGTCTCCCTGCTTGGAGAAGATGAGGCTGTACTTCTTGTCCTTGTTGTAGACGGCCAGGTAGTGCTGCAACGAGTCGTGCAGGGCCTTGTTGAAGTTGTCGGTTTCCGTTTGGAACTCAGCGCTCAGGCGCTGGTTGAGCACCTGCAGGTCGTTGTTCTGCTTCTGCAAGCCAGCCTGGATGGCCTCGGCCTGCTCACGGGTATAGGCATTCTGCTGAATCTTCTGCTGGAAGTTGGCGGCAGCAGCCTGCAACTGCTGTTGCTTGGAAGCCAGCGTCTTCTGGATGTTGTTGCCCTTGGTCTCCAGGATCTTGCTGTACTCCTTGCAGAACGTGTACTGGGTCATGATAGAGTCTACCTCCACATAAGCGATTTTGGTGCCCTCGCTCGCCTTCGGAGAGGCTGCAACGGTCTTGTCGTCCATCTTTGGGCTGCTCTTGTCGCAAGAGACAAGGCCCATTGTCGTCATGGCCGAAAGGGCCACCGCAAGAATGATGTTCTTCTTCATTTCGTAAAATAAATGTTTTATGATTTTCCGTTTATGAAAGCAACGACTTCCTCGACCGGGCTTCACGGTCCTGGTCGAGCACACAATGGATGCCACGATCGCGCATGGCCTTGCTGTCGTGGATGTGCTGCGACTCAAATCGGCCGTTCTTCTTGAAAATGACCTTCACCGACAGCAACACAACGGCAATAGCAATTATTAACACGCTTAATAGCAAAGTCTCCATCATTTTTGTTACTTTTGCATTATGATTTGCACATTAATGTTGCAAAGTTAAGGCAAAAAGTGGAGATTGCAAAGAAAATTTTGATAAACCTTTATAAAAAACAAACATTATGGCAGAATTAAAGCCTGCTCGCGTTTTCGAGCAATTTGCAAAAATCAATCAGATTCCCCGCCCTTCCAAGCATGAGGACGAGATGATTGCCTACCTCAAGAAGTTCGGCGAGGACCACGGACTGGAGACCTTGGTCGATGAGACGGGCAACGTGCTCATTCGCAAACCCGCCACCAAGGGCTACGAGAACCGTGCGACAACCATTCTGCAAAGCCACATGGACATGGTGTGCGACAAGCTGGTCGACGTGGACTTCGACTTCCACAAAGACGCCATTCAGACGTATGTCGACGGCGACTGGATGCACGCCAAGGGCACCACACTGGGCGCTGACGACGGCATCGGCGACGCCATCGAGCTGGCCATACTGGCCGCCGACGACATTGAACATGGCCCCATCGAGTGTGTATTCACACGCGACGAGGAGACCGGGCTGACTGGAGCCTTCGGCATGAAGGCCGGTTTCATGACGGGCAGCTACCTCATCAATCTCGACTCTGAGGACGAGGGACAGATCTTTGTCTCTTGCGCCGGAGGCATCAACACGTCGGCTACATTCAGCTTCACACGCGAAGAGGCTCCCAATGGCTACTTCTTCATGGAGGGAACGCTGAAAGGACTGAACGGCGGACACTCGGGCGACGATATCAACAAGAAGCGCGCCAACGCCATCAAGGTGCTGGCACGTTTCCTCTACATGGAACAGGAAAAGACTGACCTTCGCCTGGCACAATGGAACTCCGGAAAGATGCACAACGCCATCCCTCGTGACGGCAAGATTGTCTTCGCCGTTCCCGCTGACAAGAAGGAAGAGGTCAAGGCCGACTGGAACAACTTCCAGAAGGATGTGGAAGATGAGTTCCACGTGACTGACACCCACATGGAGTGGAAGCTCGGAAGCGCAGACGCGCAGCCCGTCATGCCGAAGGCCGTGAGCGAGAAACTCATCCGTGCCATCCAGGCGGTAGACAACGGCGTGCTGGCCATGTGTCAGGACGAAGCTCTGGCATGGATGGTCGAGACATCCAGCAACATCGCCAGCATACAAAGCGAGAGCGACAAGGTGCGCATCGTCAGCAGCCAGCGTTCCAACGTCATGAGCAACCTGAGAAACATGGCCAACTCGGTGAAGGCTGTCTTCCAGCTGGCTGGCGCACAGGTGGAGCAAAACGACGGATACCCCGCATGGAAGATGAATCCAGAGTCGAAACTGGTGGAAATCACGGTGGAGGCTTACAAGAAGCTCTTCGGCAAGGCTCCCATCGTGAAGGGCATCCACGCCGGTTTGGAGTGTGGACTCTTCTCCGAGAAGTATCCTCACCTCGACATGGTTTCGTTTGGCCCGACACTCCGCAACGTGCACACGCCCGACGAGTGCCTGCTCATCCCGACCGTGCAGATGGTATGGGATCACTTGCTCGAAATCTTGAAAAACATCCCCACAGAGGCATGAGAAAGTGTTGCTTAGCCGTCATGACCCTGCTCATCGTCCTTCTCGCGGGATGCGGACAGGGCCATGAGGCCAAGAGTTTGGTCAAGACGTTTATGACCACACAGATGGGCATAAGCGATTATGACGTGATACAATGGGGCCAGCTCGACTCCACCTTTTTTGTCACCGACTCTATAGTCAATGTCATGCGCCATCAGGCGACCAACAAGGTTAAGGGAGAATATGTCAAGCCTTCGTCTAAATTGCTCTACATCAACGTGAAATATGCCATTGACAAAGACACCATCAAGCAGACGTTCTACCTGAACGACAAGCTGACTGGCGTCGTTTCATTCAAGAGCAATTGATAGGTTCACACACAACAGGGTGACGCCATCGCCAAACGAGAAAGGCTAAGCCCATCCCACAACGACAGAAGCGAATCTTCGCAAACAATTTTTCTTGTTTGCAAGGATTCGCTTCTGCCATTCATAGGGACAGGTCTTTTACGCCAGCCCCACATTCCAAACGATTTATCAAAAAGGCATACCCACCGCAAAATGGAAAGAGAAATCGCGACTGAAATCAGGATGAATCACAGGCCAATGCTCTCGCTGGGAGGTGTAAGCGGGATTGACGGCCTTCATGCCCATGTCGAAACGCAGGATGAAGTAGTCGAAGTTGAGCCGCAAGCCTAACCCGTAGGCTACGGCTATCTGCTTGTAGAACTCATTGAACTTAAACTGTCCGCCAGGTTGTTCCTGGTAATTGCGCAGGGTCCAAATGTTTCCGGCATCAACAAAGACCGCTCCGTTGAACTTCCAAAACAAGAACGTGCGGTACTCCATATTCAAGTCGAGCTTCATGTCTCCCGTCTGGTTGATAAAGTCGATGCGCCCATCTGTTCCCCTGAATTTGCCAGGTCCTAATTGCCGCACGCCCCATCCGCGCACAGAATTGGCTCCGCCCGAGAAGTATCGCTTCTCAAAGGGCAGCACGCTGCTGTTGCCATAAGGATATGCGATGCCGAAACCACCATGCAACGCCAATGCGTTGTGGCTGTCAAACTGGATGAGACGAGTGTAATCAAAGTCGAACTTGGCATATTGCGCGAACGCAATATTAAACAAAGTGTATTGTCCATTGCTGTTCTTCTTAAATCCGACAGCATGTGAAAGACCACTCAGCACATTGCCCGAGGTCTCAACATTGGCACGAATGGCATCCACACCATTATTATAAGTCAAGCCAAAGCCAATCTTCATGATGAAGAGATCCTCATAGTTGTAGCGGAGAATGGCATTACGATTGGACACGCTGTCAAGGTAGTCGTGCTTAAACTTCTCGCTGATCCAAGGCATGTACACATAATTCATGTCAAGCGCATCAAGACGGAAGTTCAAGTGATTGGGAGCGTCTGACCAGCGATAGCGCCATGCTGCGGAAAAGACACGACGATGAAACTCCGGACGGCTCTGCAGGTTCCAAGCTACGGCAAGCTCTGACGTAGCATTGCTACGCTTACGAAAAGCGCGCG
>DAIOEQ010000230.1:593-3974 GCA_036746215.1 Prevotella sp. | reverse complement strand
GAAAAATTTTTCCATTACTGACATTTTGTTGTAACTTTGCACCGTGAACAGCACAAAGCGTTCATCTAAAAGAAATAGAGCTTAACAAAATGTCAATAGGCACATCGGTAACAGATAAGTCTTCAACAAAGATTGCCACGCAAAAGGTCGCCAAGATACCTTTTACGAAAATGCAAGGCGCGGGCAACGACTATGTTTACGTGAACACATTATTATATAGCGTTCCCGACCCGTCGTCCACTTCCATCAAGTGGAGCGACCGTCATTTCGGCATTGGTTCCGACGGTTTGGTGCTCATTGGCGCGCCATCGACAGGCACCGATGCCGATTTTTCCATGCGCATATTCAACGCCGACGGTTCCGAGGCGATGATGTGCGGCAACGCGAGCCGCTGCATAGGCAAGTATGTCTACGAGCGTGGGCTCTTCAAGGGCGACACCGTGCGCCTGGAGACGCTGTCAGGCATCAAGGTGCTCAAGTTGCACATTGAGGACGACAAGGTGTGCAGCGTGACGGTCGACATGGGCGAGCCACGCCTTGAGGCTCCCGAACAATATACCGGCGTGCGTCCCGAAGGCACCGACGGCGTGTTCGTGTCGATGGGCAATCCCCATTACGTCAATTTCGTGGATAGTGTGAGAGAGATAGATGTTGCCGCGCGAGGTCGCGAGCTGGAGTTCTCCAGCAGCTTCCCCGAGCGCTGCAACATCGAGTTTGCAGAGATTCGCCCTTGTGCTGGCGATGCCACGCGAGCCATCCGCACCCGTGTGTGGGAACGAGGCTCCGGCATCACCATGGCCTGCGGCACCGGAGCGTGCGCCACGGCGGTGGCTGCTGCTGCCACGGGCAAGGCAGGACGGCAGAGCGACATCGTGATGGACGGCGGCACGCTGCACATAGAGTGGGGCGCCGACAACCACGTCAGGATGACAGGCCCGGCGGAGATAGTCTTCGACGGCGAGATGGAACCATGACAACGATAAGACAATCAAGATAACAACAACCATAAAAAAGGAGAGAAATAAAAATGGCATTAGTAAACGAGTATTACCTTCGTCTTCCCGGGAGTTACCTTTTCGCCGATGTCGCCAAGCGCGTCGCGGCATTCAAGGTGTCACACCCTAAGCAGCGTGTCATCAGCCTTGGCATTGGCGACGTGACACGTCCTCTGGCCCCCGCCGTGGTGGAAGCTATGAAGAAAGCCGCCGACGAGATGGGCCACATCGAGACCTTCCGTGGCTACGGCCCTGAGCATGGCTACGACTTCCTGCGCGAGGCCATCATGAAAGGCGACTTCCTCACGCGAGGCATTCATCTCGACAAGGACGAGATATTCATCAACGACGGAGCCAAGAGCGACACCGCCAATATCCAGGAGCTCCTGCGCTGGGACAACAGCGTGGCGCTCACTGACCCCGTGTATCCCGTTTACGCCGACTCCAACGCCATGATAGGGCGCGCCGGAAAGTTCGTGGACGGCAAGTGGGCCGACATCACATACCTGCCTTGCACTGCTGAGAACAACTTCACGCCAGCGTTGCCCGACCACCGCGTCGACATGATTTACCTTTGCTACCCCAACAACCCCACGGGTACGGTGCTCACCAAGGACGAGCTTCGCAAGTGGGTCAACTTCGCGCTCCACAACGAGGCCATCATCCTCTACGACGCCGCTTACCAGGCTTACATCCAAGACCCCGAGATCCCACATTCCATATATGAGATAAAAGGCGCGCGCAAGTGCGCCATAGAGTTCCACTCCTATTCCAAGACCGCCGGCTTCACGGGCGTGCGTTGCGGCTACACCGTCATACCCAAGGACTTGATGGCAAAGACGCTCGATGGCCAGGACGTGTCGCTCAACGCGTTGTGGGAGCGTCGCCAGTCGACCAAGTTCAATGGCACCTCATACATCTCGCAGCGCGCCGCCGAAGCCACTTACAGCGAGGAGGGACATCGCCAGACACGCGAGACGATAGCCTACTACATGCAGAACGCGCGCCTCATGCGCGAGACCCTCGTTGGCCTTGGCTACGATGTCTATGGCGGCGAGAACGCCCCCTACCTCTGGGTGCGCACGCCGGGCGACATGGGCTCATGGAAGTTCTTCGACACGCTGCTCTATGGCTGTGGGCTGGTGTGCACGCCAGGCGTGGGCTTCGGGCCCTCCGGCGAGGGCTACTTCCGCCTCACGAGCTTCGGCAACCGCGAGGACGTGGAAGAGGCAATGGAGAGAATAAAGAAGTTGTAAGGGCCTCTCCGCATCCCTCACCCCACGATAGGGGAGGTAGAACAATACCCGACAACGATACCCCATAACATAGCAAACACAAACAACACCCCCCTGCGGGGCTTAAATATCATTTTACAAGTATGACCAACGAAAGATTTGATGCCGTAGTGACAGCTTCCCACAAGAAGCCTGTCGAGGTTATCGCTCCCGTGGAGCGCCCATCAGAGTATTTTGGCAAGAAGGTGTTCAACCGCGCCAAGATGTACAAGTATCTGCCCGCTGATGTCTACCAGAAGCTCATCGATGTCATCGACAACGGAGCCCAATTCGACCGCTCCATTGCCGATGCCGTGGCCAAGGGCATGAAGCAGTGGGCCGACGAGAATGGCGTGACCCACTACACCCACTGGTTCCAGCCCCTCACTGAGGGCACCGCCGAGAAGCACGACTCTTTCATCGAGCACGACGGCAAGGGCGGCATGATAGAGGAGTTCTCTGGCAAGCTCCTCGTGCAGCAAGAGCCGGACGCTTCCAGCTTCCCTTCTGGCGGTATCCGTTCCACCTTCGAGGCGCGCGGCTACTCAGCGTGGGACCCCACGAGCCCAGTGTTCATCATCGACGACACGCTCTGCATACCGACAATCTTCATCTCATATACCGGTGAGGCCCTCGACTACAAGGCCCCGTTGCTCCGCGCTCTCCACGCCGTCAACGTGGCAGCCACTAACGTGTGCCACTATTTCTATCCCGACGTGAAGAAGGTCATCTCCAACCTCGGATGGGAGCAGGAGTATTTCCTCGTCGACGAGGATCTCTACGCCGCCCGTCCCGACCTCATCCTCACAGGCCGCACGCTCATGGGCCACGAGAGCGCCAAGAACCAGCAGATGGACGACCACTATTTCGGCACCATCCCCGAGCGCGTACAGGCATTCATGAAAGATCTTGAGATTCAGGCCCTTGAGCTTGGCATACCTGTCAAGACACGCCACAACGAGGTAGCGCCTAACCAGTTTGAGTGCGCTCCTATCTTCGAGGAGACCAACCTCGCCGTGGACCACAACATGCTGCTCATGTCGCTCATGAAGCGCGTGGCCCACAAGCACGGCTTTGAGGTGCTGCTCCACGAGAAGCCTTTCGATGGCATC
>DAIOEQ010000230.1:0-574 GCA_036746215.1 Prevotella sp. | reverse complement strand
ACCGGCATCCTGCTCCATGGCCCAGGCAAGACTCGTGAGGACAACCTGCGCTTCGTGGTCTTCACCGTAGAGACGCTCATGGCCGTGTACAAGCACAACGGACTGCTCAAGGCCAGCATCATGGATGCCGGCAACGCCCATCGTCTGGGCGCCAACGAGGCACCACCAGCAATCATCTCCTCTTTCCTCGGCAAGTCGGTATCGGGCGTGCTCGACCACATCATGAAGTCCGACAAGGATGCCTTGCTCATCAAGGGCAAGGAGGGCGTGCAGATCGACATCCCTGAGATTCCCGACATCATGCGCGACAACACCGACCGCAACCGCACGTCACCATTCGCCTTCACCGGCAACCGCTTCGAGTTCCGTGCCGTAGGTTCCTCAGCCAACTGCGCCAGCGCGCAGATCGTGCTCAACACCGCCGTGGCAGAGGCCCTGACAAGCTTCAAGGAGCGTGTCGACGCTCTCATCGCAAAGGGTGAGGACAAGTTCACGGCCATCCTCTCCGTGGTGAAGGACGACATCAAGACCTGCGCCCCCATCCACTTCGACGGCAACGGCTACAGCGACGAGT
>DAIOEQ010000229.1:3378-3993 GCA_036746215.1 Prevotella sp. | reverse complement strand
CGGCTGTTGCGCGATAGTTTGTGGTCTTTGATTCGGTCTCGGTAGTCATTGCCCCAGGCGCACGCATCATGTTCCAAATAATCCTTGAAGCCCTGAACCCATTCTGTCGTGATTTCGGCAAAAGTGATTTTTCGGTTCGGCTCATATTTTTCAAGGTGTTTCAGACAGGAACGCCAATTCCCCCAATTCGATTTGTTGTCAGGGGCGAGAAAACGCTTCTCACATAACTTTTCGTAATCACTCTTGAAGCCGAACTCCCCGTTTCTGAGTTCGACAACCCTCTTCGCCCTGATAGCCTCGGCAAGCTGCAGCGTGTCTTTGTTCTTCTTCTTGTCTTCACGGGTCTTTTCAGGAACGAGGTAAAGGCGTAGATACTCATAAGACCTTTTCCCGTTCAAATAGATGTCAAGATAAAGAGAGAACAAGCCGTTGGGCGTTTTTCTCTTCCTGAGCCTGATAGGTTCTTTTGAATTTTCCATACTCGTTGCTGTTATTGATTTGTTGCTCTGTCTTGTTGCTTTTGTTGCTCTGAGATTGAGAGCAACAAAGGAACAACAAAATAACGGCAAAACGGGTGCAATTATTACGAATTATCCAAACTTTTTTCATAAACCG
>DAIOEQ010000229.1:0-3368 GCA_036746215.1 Prevotella sp. | reverse complement strand
ATCATTGATTATCATCCTCTATTTTCCGATGCAAAAATTTTTAAAGATGTTGTTGAGAGTTTCTTGAGTTGTTATTTGGCCGCCAGTGATATTGGCAAGATCAGACAGGCAGAGGCGTAGGTCCTCAGCCAGGAGGTCTGATGGCAAGCCGCTTGACAGTCCACCGAGCACACGCTGCAAGTCGGCCGTTGCGCTGCGCAATGCCTCGTAATGGCGCGCGCTGGTCACGATGATGGTGTCCTCGTCAATTTCAGGGATGTCTGCGGCTTCGTAGATTTTGTCCTTTAGCAACGAAATGTTCTTGTTTTCCTTTGCGCTTATGGGCAATTCACCATCTATCAACTTGTCTTGAGACAAGTCTGCCTTGTTATGAACCACGACCACAGGCTTACCTTGGGCGTGATTCTTGATGAGTTGGATGTCCTGTTGCGTGGGTTTCTCGTCTATCATCCACACTATTACGGCGGCCCTTTCCATCTGTTTGTAAGCGCGTTCTATACCTATTCTCTCAATGGTGTCTGTGGTGTCACGGATACCAGCCGTGTCCACGAAGCGAAACGTCACTCCTCTGATGACTGCCGTGCCGTCGATTGTGTCACGTGTTGTACCATCAATATCGCTCACGATGGCCTTTTCCTCATTCAACAACAAGTTGAGAAGTGTCGATTTTCCTACGTTGGTTTTGCCCACGATGGCCACAGGAACGCCCTTCTTAAGCGTCTCTCCTGTCTCAAAACTGTCAGCGAGACGTTTGAGTTTCTCATAAATCGTCTCCGTCAAGTCCTTAATCTCCGTCCGGTCTGCAAACTCGAGGTCCTCATGGTCCGAGAAGTCGAGTTCCAGTTCCAAGAGGGTTGTGAGCTTGAGCAACTGCTCACGCAACCGATGGAGCTCAGAACTGAAATGTCCCTTCAGTTGGCTGACAGCCAAATCATGTGAAGCCTTGTTGTTGGCGGCAATGAGGTCAGCCACAGCTTCCGCCTGCGAGAGATCCATCTTCCCGTTGAGATAAGCGCGCATGGTAAACTCGCCCGGCGCCGCTTGCCTGCAACCGGCCGCTATCAAGCTCTGGATGATGTTGCGGGCGATGTACTCGCTGCCATGACAACTAATCTCCACCACGTCCTCACCCGTATAAGAATGGGGGGCGCGCCATAGTGAAACCACCACATCATCGATGGCCTCCATGACCGCCATCGCATAAGCGGTCCCGTAATGCAGAGTGATTTGAAGATGCGGTCCACGTTGGTGATAGCTTGCTCTCCGCTCACCCTTATGACCGACAAGGCACCCCCCATGCGAGTGGCAATGGCACATATTGTTTCGTTGTTGATGATCATCTGTCTAAAAGTCCTCCTCCATCAGATTCGATCGAGAACTCTGGTAATGAGCCCGTCAATGTCACCCTTGTAGTCTGTTTCCATTCTCTTGGCACGCCTGTTGGCGATCACCATACAGCATGTCATGGCCTCATGTCCCATGAGTGTGGCCAGTCCCGCCAACGCCGATGACTCCATTTCAAAGTTGGTCACCTTCAAGCCGTTATAGGCAAAGCCCTCAATCTTTTCATTAAGTTGCGGGTCGGCCAAGGGCAATCGCAACTGTCGTCCCTGCGGACCGAAAAATCCGCCGCAGGCCACGGTGATTCCCTTGACCATGTCGCCAGCGGCCACACGCTCGATAAGTTCAGGGCAAGCTGTTGCCACATAAGGGTTTCCCATCTTGAGGCTCCAGCCGACCGCCTTTTTGAAAGCCTCTTCCAGAGGCAAATCCGATGCCTCATCACGTCCTGCGTAGAAGTTGAGCAGTCCGTCGAATCCGATACTTTTCACCGACGCGACATAGGTGCCTTCGGGCGTTTCGGGCTGCAAGCCGCCACAAGTGCCAACCCTCACCAATGTCAGGGTGCGGTGATCGGCCTTTTCGGTGCGCGTCTTAAAATCGATGTTAGCCAGCGCATCAAGCTCGTTCATAACGATGTCGATGTTGTCACATCCTATGCCTGTGGAAAGAGCCGTGACGCGCTTGCCCTGATAGAATCCCGTGATGGTGTGGAACTCACGGTTTGACACTTCACACTCCCTGCTGTCGAAATGGGAAGCCACAAGACTGACCCGTCCGGGGTCACCGACGAGTATCACTTTGTCTGCCAATTGTTCGGGTAGCAGGTGCAAGTGGAATATGCTTCCATCGCTATTGATAACGAGTTCTGATTCTGCAAAATACCTGTTCATAGTTGTAGCTTTTAATATGTTATTGATTTTCCAAGTTTCTGATTTTCTTGGCCAGGCTCTTTCGGTCGGCCTCCTGTTGAGCCCATTCCTTTTCCGCTTTCAGTATGTCGGCTTCCAGCGTCTTTCGCAAGTCGGGTGACTGCGCATACTTCTCTCTCAGCTTTGCGAGTGATTGTTCCGTTTCCTCCGCTAACTTTTCGAGTTCCACCAACTGCGCATAGAGCCGCTTGCTCTCTGCTTTCTTGAATTGCGAAGTAGAGGTAACCACCTTTCTGTCATTGACTGCGAAGAACATGCCGCTGGATGTCGCCTCCGTCTTGCCGGTAGCCTTCAGGGCCGCAAGACGCGCCAAAGCCGTCTTTCGGTCACCAAACTTCCACGTGTCTCGTATGGACGAGATGTTGGCGTAACGTGTCAGGTGCTTTTCGTCAATGTCGTCTTCCTGAAAGTCCTTGCGGGGAGAGGTGGGCACAAACGTGTATACGCAGACGCTGTCGGCAGGCTGATAACGGTCTGTCACCAGCCACCCCAACGTGTCAAGGTCGTCCACGGCCAAGAGATAGTCGTTGGCCGTGGAGTTGAAGGGCAGACCATAGTTTTGGGGCTCATACCACTGTGCCTTGTCGTTGTCATAGGTGGTCATGAACAAGTCATAGCCTCCCATGCTGTGAGGGCCTTTTGCGGCAAAAAAAAGCGTCACGCCGTCACTGGCCAAAAACGGAAAATTCGCGTCCGGATACTTGTCAAAGTCCAGCCCTGCCAGAGGCTGTGCGCTGTTCCAGCCGTTGCCAAGCAAGGTCTGCGAATAGAGTCTAGAGGAAGCCGAATCGCCGTAGGCAAAAACCCGACGATCGCCAAATTCATTCTCATATTGCGTGAAAGGCAGGCCTCCTCCGCCCTTCCGTCCTTCCCTGTCCGACAACGTTCCCGCCTCCCTGCTGAGAGGGATGCGTTTCAAGAAACTTGCTTTTGAGACGACCACGCTGTCGATGAACATGACTTTAGCCGTGGCGGGCAACATCGACTTAAACATTTTTTGCCCTGCAGTCTCTACATTTGACGCTTGGCGCACCACGTGCGTGGCCTTCTTTTGAGCCACACCAGGAGTTGCCACTCCCATGAGGAGAATGGCCC
>DAIOEQ010000228.1:0-4004 GCA_036746215.1 Prevotella sp. | reverse complement strand
GTCAGTTGGAGTGGCGATACTCGCTGGGCGTCATGCCGGTGTTGCGCTTGAAGAAGCGGTTGAAGTGCTGCGCATACTGGAAGCCCAGTTGCCAGGCCACCTCGCTCACGCTTTTGCCCGAGGCGGCCAGCTCCTCCTTGGCCAGGCTGACGATCTTGTTCTGGATGAGCTCCTGCGGCGTGCGTCCCGTCTCCTTCTTCACCAGGTCGCCGAAGTAGTTGGGCGACAGGTAGCACTCCTCGGCGAAGTGGCGCACGGAGGGCAGTCCGTCCTTGGCGGCCCGGCCGTCGGTGAAGTAGGTGTCGAGCAACTGTTCGAAGCGCGCCAGCACGTCGTGGTTGACGCAGTGGCGGGTGATGAACTGCCGCTCGTAGAAGCGCATGCAGTAGTCGAGCAGCAACTGGATGTTGCGGCAGATGAGCCGTCGGCTGTGGTTGTCTATCGAGTGGCACAGCTCGGCCTGCGTCTTGGCGATGCAGTCGCGGAAGATGCCCTTCTCCTCCTCCGAGAGGTGGAGCGCCTCGCGCACGTCGTAGGAGAAGAAGGTGTACTGGCCGATGTCCCTTCCGAGCTCCGTCCCGCGGATGAGGTCGGGGTGGAAGAGCACGCCGAGGGCGTTGGGCTTATGGTCGGGCCTGTGGCGCACGGTGATGGCCTGTCCCGGTGCGAAGCTGGCCACGGTGCCCTCCTGGTAGTCGTAGGGCTGCCGCCCGTAGGTGATGTCGCCGCAGTAGGTCTGCTTGAGGAAGAGCGCGTAGAGGCCGTAGCTGAAGGTGGCCGTCTCGGTGATGACGTGTTTGGCCTGCGTCATGTCGACCACGGTCACGAGCGGGTGCTTCGTCTCAAATCCGTAGAGCTTGTTGTAGTCGTCCACGGTGTCTATCTTGTAGAGCGTTGGCTTGTCGTCCATGGCTTTGTCAGTGTTGTTATTTGAGTGTGTCGAGGATGCGCTGTGCCACCTGCTCGTCGGTGAGCTCGTTGTCGCGGAGGAGCTGCTGCACGTCGTATCGGTCATAGAGCGCCTTGCGCACGCCGAAGCAGAGCGTCTTCATCTCCGTGGGCCCGTAGAAGCGGGCGATGCGCTCGCCGAAGCCGCCGTCGACCGATCCGTCCTCGAGGGTGGCCACCAGCTCGTGGTCGTCCTGGAGCGAGCGGAGCAGCTCGTCGTCGGTGCCGGTGATGAAGCGCGGGTTGATGAGCGTGGCGTCGATGCCCTCCTTGGCCAGGAGCTCGGCCACGCGCCGTCCCTTGTCGAAGAAGGAGCCGAGGGCCACGAGTGCCACGCGGCTGCCGCGGTGGGCCACCTGGTAGCGGTTGATGTCGCTGTAGTCGGTGGGGTAGGGCTCGTCGCTGTGGTGCGTCTCACCCTCGGGCACGCGGATGGCCACGCTGTGCTGGTCCTGGCGGATGGCCCAGTCCTCCATGGCGATCATCTCCTCCACGGTGGTGGGCGCGAGGTAGACGAGGTTGGGTATGTGTGAGAGCATCGGTATGTCGAAGAAGCAGATGTGCGTGAAGTCGTTCATGCCGAAGACCGAGGCGCCGATGACGTTGATGACGGCCGGGTTGCCGTTGACGCAGAGGTCTTGCGCGATCTGGTCGTAGGTGCGCTGGATGAACGTGGCGTAGGTGGAGAACACGGGGTGGGCGCCTCGCTTGGCCATGCCGCTGGCCATGGCCACGGCTTCCTCCTCGGCGATGCCCACGTCCTGGTGCTGCGGGCCGGCTGCCTGTCGCTCGGCGGGCCCGAAGCCCACGCTGGCGGGCACGGCGGCGGAGATGCAGACCAGCTTCGGGTCGCGCTTCATCTCCTCGCGCAGGTGGTCGCCGAGAATCTGCGCCGCGCTCTCGCCGAAGGGCCCCACTGTCGACTTGCCCGTCTTCACGTCGAACGGCATGTTCCAATGCCATGCCTCCTTGTTCTCTACAGCTGGCGCGTAGCCGTGTCCCTTCTCTGTGTGCACGTGCAGGATGGTGGGGCGTGTGGTGTCCTTCACCTCGCGGAAGGCGTCGATGAGCATCTGCAGGTCGTTGCCCTGCTCCACGTAGTGGTAGTCGAAGCCGAAGGCGCGGAAGAAGTTGAGCTCGGCCTGCCCGTGGGTCTGCCTGAGCAGGGCGAGGTTGCGGTAGAGGCCTCCGTGGTTCTCGGCTATCGACATCTCGTTGTCGTTGACCACGATGATGATGTTGGTGCCCAGTTCGGCGGCCATGTCGAGGCCCTCGAAGGCCTCTCCGCCGCTGAGCGAGCCGTCGCCGATGACCACCACGATGTTCTCCTTGCCGCCCAGGATGTCGCGTCCCTTCTGCAGGCCGGTGGCCAGGGCGATGGAGGTGGAGGTGTGTCCGATCTCGAAGTTGTCATACTCGGGCGACTCCAGTGGCGACGAGTAGCCCGACACCTCGTCGAAGCGCTTGGGGTCGATGAAGCCGAAGGCGCGGCCCGTGAGCATCTTGTGGGGGTAGATCTGGTGGGAGACGTCGAAGACAAACTTGTCCCTGGGCGCGTCGAACACGTAGTGCATGGCGATGGTGGCCTCCACGAAGCCCAGGTTGGGTCCCACGTGTCCGCCGTGGAGCGAGTCGCGCAGGAGGATGCCCTGTCGGATTTCGGAGGCGAGAGCCTCCAGCTGTTGCGCCGACAACTGCTTGATGTCGGCAGGCGATTGGATTTTTTCGAGTAACATGTCTTTTTTACCTTTTTATATATTGCGCTTGTTTTCGGCCTCGCCGCTGCGCGTTTGCCGCGAGCGCGAGGGAGTGTGGGGTGGCGGAGCCGTCTTGATGGGGGGGGTACAGGCTCCGCCTTCCATCCCACGGTGCAAAATTACCCAATTTCCCGCTTATGGCGGTTACTCGGTTTACGGATAAAGTTACCAGGATTACATAATGTCCCCACCTTCGGCGAGGAGGAGAATCCCATTTGCTTTTCATTTTATTTTGGCCATGTTGAGGGCTTGTTCATAATTGGCCGAAAGATAGAACCTTGCCCAAAATCCTTGTTGGGCTTTGATTTATTCAAATCGATGGTTTCGAAGATTTTGTTCGTTCCATGGTATAGTTTCATGCGATACCTCCTCCCACTTTATGGCAATATTCCGTCATGTCGTTCACTGCTGACTGAAAGGATTGGGTATGCATGTAGTCGTAATGACGCTCCACGAAACTTATGCCTTTGTAGCGCAACAGATAGTTGAACGACTGTTTTAAAGTCAAGCCGTGCCGTTTGCCAAACTCCCTGACAAAAATCACGGTCCACTCTATTTTGTCTTTGATGCTATATTCCATGCCAGTTTGTTTTGATTTCTTTCAAAGTGCCGATGGCAACCTATTCTTTGCAAAGGTAAAACAATTCTTTGATAATCTCAAGGAAAAACGGGATTTTGTCCCTTGCGCGCAAGCGCCGAGCTCCCATGGCTTCAGGCAGGTCTGTCAGCCGATGAGTAGCAGCTCCCGCGGGTGTCTTGTCTTTTCCGAAAAATCCGGTCTCTCGTGGCGTGGGCAAATAGCGTGAGAGAGGTTCACTGTTGGTGGCTGGAAGCCGCCATGGTGCCGGATATTTCGGGCAAGACAAGCCCGCCCTGCGGCGAAAGATGGCGTATCGAGGCATGACGGGTGTCCTCTCGAGGTGGCATCCGCCAGTCATTGTGCCCCGAGAAGACAGCTTTCGCGGCGCGATGGGTCATCGATGGCGAAACGCGGCGCGAAGGGCGAGTTTTTCGCGCCGCTGATATTTGCGTAACGGGCTTATGTGCAGAAGGTTGCGCGAAAGCCGTCTGTTTTCGCGTATTTGCGGGCGAGTGGCCCTCCGCTGACTTCCGCGGCCTGTTTTTCGATGCCTGTTGTCAGAAAAATTGAGGGCGTGCGGGGGTGACAAAGGGACTTCTGTCTTTGACAAAAACCGGGATTAACCCCTGCCGGTTTTCGGAGCCTTACGGCTTGTCCGCTGGCATTGGCCTCAAATTTGCTTTCTCCATGTGGCAAAATGGAGGGCTCGCGGTTTCTTT
>DAIOEQ010000227.1:519-4081 GCA_036746215.1 Prevotella sp. | reverse complement strand
ATGTAGTCGCCTTCCTTGATGATGATGGCGTTCTCCTCCGACAACTGGTTGAGGTTGGCAAAGGTCGGGCCAAACATGGGGTGCGTGGAGACATAGGGGTGCCCCGTCTTCTCGTAGAACGCCTTCAGGTCGGTCTTCACCGACGCGATATCGGATATGATGCAGTGCTCAGGCAGGTAGGGCAACACCTCCTCGAAGGCCGGTATGGTGTATTTCACCGTCACGGCGTTGATGACCAGCTCGGGCTCGAAGGCGCGCACCTCGTCGAGCGAGGTGAAGCGCTGGCAGTTGTAGGTGAAGCGCAACCGCCTGGCATCGTGCTCATAGGCGGCCACCTCATGGTCGAAGCTGAGCAAGTCTATGAAGAACGAGCCCATCTTCCCCGCTCCCATGATCAGTATTTTCATTGTCTCTGGCGTTTACTGGTTGATGATTTCGATCTGCTGGCGCACGCTCTCCTGGTGGATGAGCTCAAAAATCTGGGCGGCACACGTGGGGTCAACGCCACAGACGCTGGCCTGCGCTCCGCGCTTCTCCAGGATTTCGTTGTAGCGACTGCTCTGGAAGACCGTCATGTTGTGCTCCTTCTTATACTGGCCTATCTCACGGCACACGCGCATGCGCTTGGCCAAGACATCCATCACCTGGTTGTCGAGCTCGTCAATCTGCCGGCGCAGGGCCTGGATGCCCTCGGTCGTCGTCTTCTCGTCGCGCACCACCAGGAGGCTCAGGATGTAGTCGAGCACGTCGGGAGTGACCTGCTGCTTGGCGTCGCTCCATGCCTCATCGGGACAGCAATGGCTCTCCACCAAGAGACCGTCGAACCCCAAGTCCATGGCCTGCTGGCAGAGCGGAGCGATCAGCTCGCGCCGTCCGCCGATGTGACTGGGGTCGCAGATGATGGGCAGGTTGGGTATGCGACGATGCAGCTCCATGGGTATCTGCCACATGGGCAGGTTGCGATAGATCTTCTTGTCGTAGCTGGAGAAGCCTCGATGTATGGCCGCCATGTGCTTGATGCCGGCCTGGTTGACGCGCTCCATGGCACCAATCCACAGTTCCAGGTCGGGGTTGACGGGGTTTTTCACAAACACTGGGATGTCCACTCCGCGCAGGGAGTCGGCCAGGTCTTGCATGGCAAAGGGGTTGGCGGAGGTGCGCGCGCCCACCCACAGGATGTCGATGCCATACTTCAGGCAGAGCTCCACGTGCTCGGGCTTGGCCACCTCGGTAGCGGTGAGCATGCCCGTCTCTTCCTTCACGGCCTTCATCCAGGGCAAGGCCTTCTCGCCATTGCCCTCAAATCCTCCGGGTTTGGTGCGAGGCTTCCACACGCCGGCGCGAAACATGTGGCATCCCTTCTCTGCCAGCTGACGGGCGGTGGTCATCACTTGCTCCTCGGTTTCGGCGCTACAAGGACCCGCTATGACAAACGGGCGCTCATTGTCGCTCGGCAACTGCAACGGCTCGAGCTCTAATTCCAAATTATTATCCATAATGTCTTGTTGTTTTATGCTGGTTTGTTATGTTTTTGGTTGTCGGTCGGGATGTCACCACGCGAGGGCCTGCACACGGCGAAGAGCTTCCTTGATTTTGTCGTCCTTGGCGCAGAGCGATATGCGGATGTATCGGCGTCCGTTGTTTCCGAAGATGAAACCGGGCGTGATAAACACCCTCGCCTCATGCAGCACGCGCTCCGTCAGCTGCTCCACATTGGCATACTTGTCGGGGATGCGTCCCCAAAGGAACATGCCCACCTGCGACGGGTCATAGGTGCAGCCCAGCGTCGTCATGATCTGCTCGGCCACCACACGGCGTCGGCCGTAGTTCTCGATGTTGTTCTCGCGGTGCCACTCGGGCGTGTTGGTGTTGTAGGCCTCAGCCGCGGCGAGCTGTATGCCGCGGAACGTGCCGTTCTCGATATTGCTCTGTATCTTGAACATCCACTGTATGTACTGCTTGTTGCTGACCATCATGGCCACACGCCAACCGGGCATGTTGTGGCTCTTCGACATGGAGTTGAGCTCAATGCAACAGTCTTTCGCCCCAGGCACCTGCATGATGCTCATGGGATGCTCGTTGAGTATGAGCGAATAGGGATTGTCGTTGACCACCACGATGTCGTGCTTTTGGGCGAAGTCCACCAGCCGTTCGAGGGTCTCCCGGCGCGCGTTGCCCCCTGTGGGCATGTTGGGATAGTTGGCCCACATCACCTTGACTCGGCTCAAGTCCATGCGTTCCAGCTCGTCGAAGTCGGGCTGCCACCCGTTGTCTTCCCTGAGATTGTAGTTCACGATGCGGGTGCCGAAGATCTTGTTGATGGCCGTGTAGGTGGGGTATCCTGGGTCGGGCACGAGCACCTCGTCGCCCGGATTGCAGAAGGCGAGGGTCACATACATGATGCCCTCTTTCGAACCGATAATGGGTTGCAGCTCACTGGCCCAGTCGACGTCCACACCATAGGTGCGCTTGTAGAAGCCAGCCATGGCCTGACGCAGCTCGGGCAATCCAGCTGTGGGCTGATAGCCGTGGGCGTCAGGGCACCGGGCCGCCTCACACAACTTGTCGACCGTCTGTTCCGAGGGTGGCATGTCGGGGCTGCCGATGGCCAAGGAGATGATGTCTTGGCCTTCGGTGTTGAGCCGGGCCACCTCTTTCAACTTCCTGCTGAAGTAGTATTCCTGGATGGAGTTTACTCTCTCTGCTGGTTTGATCATATCTGTTCGTTTTTAGCTTCTTGATATTCTCCGATAATCTTAATGTCTTTTGTCAGGGGGGTGATGGCGTCGATGGCCTGGCGGTAACGGATGAGATCGCCAAAGGTGACATCGACATAGAAGAGATATTCCCACTCGTGTCCGATGACGGGCAGGCTCTGTATCTTGGTGAGGTTGATGTCGTAGAAACTGAGGATGGTGAGCACCTTCGACAGCGACCCTTCGGCATGGGGCAACGAGAAGACGATGCTGGCCTTGTTAGACTGGCTTTGGGGGCGCAGGAAGTCGGCCTTGCGTGGGTCGCAGACCACGAGGAAACGCGTGAAATTGTGCTTGTTGTCCTCGATGTGGTCCTCCAGCACCTTCAGTCCGTACATCCGCGCCGCGTCTGCATGGCAGATGGCGGCCCAGCCATGGCAGTGGTGCTTCTCAATGTAAGCCGCACTTCCGGCGGTGTCCTCCGCCTCCACGGCCTTCAGGTCGGGATGGTTGGCGAGAAAAGATCGGCACTGCATCAGCGCCACAGGATGCGAATGAACCTCCTGAAGGGATGTCCAGTCGTCATCGGGCAGACAGCAGATGCTGTGACGTATGTGGAGCTTGTGCTCGCCTACGATGGTCGTCCCGCTGGCCCGAAGCAGCTCATAGTTGTGCAGGAGGCTGCCGGCGATGGTGTTCTCGATGGCCAACATGCCGATGACCGTGGGGTCGCGCTTGATGTTCTCAAACACTTCCTCGAACGTGTCACAGCAAATCAGCGTGATCTGTTCGCCCTCGAAATACTGGTGGGCGGCAATGTCGTGGAACGACCCCGGTACTCCCTGTATGGCTATTCTTTTCATCTT
>DAIOEQ010000227.1:0-509 GCA_036746215.1 Prevotella sp. | reverse complement strand
TTGCTGCCTTTTCGCTGTCTATTTTTTCACCAGCTTTTCATCTTCTTCGTTTTAGGAGGCCCCTTACAAACAAAAATCCCGTCTCACTTACATGAAACGGGAATTGGATGCAAACCTCTCTTCGGTTTTAATATCTTCCTTAAGTTGAACTCTACACGCAACTTCCCGCTTCACATCGTAATGCAAAGTAAAAATAATAGGCGTAAAAAGATGCGTAAGACTTCATTGTTTTATCTTATTTTGTTGTTTACGATTGCAAAAGTATCACTTTTTGTTGAGACTGACAAACATTTTTGAAGAAATTTTCCAAATTTTCTTTCACAAGTTCAAAAGGCGGCTTGGCCCTTGCCATGCCCATTCTCTGCGAGCTTGTCGAAGCGAATGAGGGCCAAAGACCAAGCAACCGCAGGCTCACTTCATGTCGGGTGCCTGCCAGAACCAGGCATCGTCGCAGGTGACGACATCGCTGATTTGGGCATGATGGCCACTGGGCTGGAGCGACACCGACT
>DAIOEQ010000226.1:0-4097 GCA_036746215.1 Prevotella sp. | reverse complement strand
AGGGGCACTACAAGACCTCCCACTATGCGCTCTGCACAGCCATCAGTTTCTTGGGACTGATGTTGCCGGGCATGGCCAGTGGTTGGCTCAAGGACCTGTTGGGTTACCAGCATTTCTTTGTCGCCGTGATGGCGTTCTGCGTCATCACGTTTGTCGTGACAGCGTTCATCAAGCTCGACCCGGCTTTCGGTAAGAAGGAATAGGCCACACGCGACTCACTAATCCCAAACAGAAACATATAACAAACAGCAAACGTAAATCATGATATTGATAGCAGACAGCGGTTCGACCAAGACCGACTGGGCGCTGGTGGACAACCACCAAGCCGTCCGAGAGATAAAGACCAAGGGGCTAAACCCTTTCCAGGTGAGTGAAGAAGAGATAACCGAAGAGATCCGTTCGGAGCTGTTGCCCCACCTGCCGACGACCGTTGTCGACGCGGTCCACTTCTACGGTGCGGGGTGCACGCCCGAGAAGCAGCCTCTTGTGGAGCAGGCGCTGCGGTCCGCGCTCACTGTCAACGGGACGTGCACCGTGGCTTCCGACATGCTGGGTGCGGCCATCGCCGTCTGCGGCCATGAGCCCGGCATCGCCTGCATCCTCGGCACGGGCAGCAACTCGTGCGCCTACGATGGTGAGCGCATCGTGAAAAACGTGTCGCCACTGGGGTTCATCCTGGGTGATGAGGGCAGCGGCGCCTCAATGGGCAAGTACCTCCTGGGCAACATCCTGAAGCGCCAATGGCCTGAGGCCATCATACGCCGGTTTGACGAGAAGTACGGACTGACCACCGCCGACATCATCGAGCGCGTCTATCGCCAGCCCCGCCCCAACACGTTCCTGGCCTCGTTCATGCCTTTCATCGAGGAAAACCTCCAAGAGCCTGTCGTTTACGAGTTTGTGAAAGACAACTTCCGCTCCTTCCTGCGCCGCAACGTGAGGCAGTATGACGGTTGGGATCGCTTGCCCATCGGCTTCAACGGCAGCATCGCCCAAATCTATCGCAAGCCTCTGGAGGAGGCTCTGGCCGAGGAGGGCATGCGCCTCGGACGCATCGTCAAGGCGCCCATGGAGGGACTGGTGCAGTGGCTCTGAGCCATGCCATCCGCCGCAACAGGAAAATGTTTTGGCGGAAATGAACAAAAATAAGCGATATTCTTAACGCGCTGTCAACCAACACGTTGTAAGAATATCGCTTTTGCTTATCTTCAAATGTAATTCTCTTCCGTCAACGTTGATGCCGGATAGGGGCACTGTCGCTGACCAACTTTGGCTCTATCTATCAATAGCGTCTGTTTCTTGTCGTTTGACGCCTCCGTCTATTTCTGTTTTTCCTCAAGAGGGAACAGGCCGTAGAGACTGGCGTCTATGAGGTCGGTCACCTTGCGGAAATCCTCTGGGGTGTCTTCGAAACTGAGCTTGTCGCCGTCGATGATGATCAGTTCGCCCTTGTAATCCTTGATCCATTCCTCATAGCGTTGCTGCAGACCGGTCAAGTAGTCGATGCGTATGCTCTTCTCGAAGGAGCGGCCTCGCTTCTCAATGTGCTTCACCAGGGTGGGGATGGAGCTGCGAATGTAAATCATGAGTTGTGGCAACTTCACCAACGACATCATCAGGTCAAACAGGTCGGAGTAGTTTTCGAAGTCGCGATCGCTCATGTATCCCTGGTCGTGGAGGTTGGGGGCGAAAATCTTGGCGTCCTCAAAGATGGTGCGGTCTTGGATGATCGCCTCCTTGCTTTGCGATATCTCCACCACCTCCTTGAATCGTTTGTTGAGAAAATAGACCTGTAGGTTGAAGCTCCAGCGACTCATGTCATGGTAGAAGTCGTCGAGGTAAGGGTTGTTGTCGACGGGCTCAAAGCGTGGAGTCCAACCATATCTTTTTGCCAACATCTTGGTCAGCGTGGTCTTGCCGCTGCCTATGTTTCCTGCGATAGCTATATGCATAATATGTGGTTATTATCTGTTTGGCTTAGTCTTGTTATTTGTTTGGCTTGAACAATGTGTTGTCTTTGCCTTCGATTTCCACGAGTTGCTCGTCGATTTTCTTAACGATGGAGGCAAAGTCGGCGCGTGAATGCTGAAAGTCGATGTTGTCGACTTCGATGGTGAGCGCCCTTCCGGGATACTGGTGGAACACGAACTCATCGTATCGGTCGTTGAGATTCTTCAAGTAGTTGAGCTGCATGTTCTGTTCGTAGTCGCGCCCGCGCCTGTGGATGTTGTCCACCAGATGGGGAACGGACGAGCGAAGGTAAATCATCAAGTCGGGCATTCGCGCCACCATCATCATCGATTCGAACAAGCCCATGTAGGTGTCGAAGTCGCGGTCGCTCATGTTTCCCATGTCGTGATTGTTGGCGGTGAAGATGTAAACGCCCTCGAAGATGGAGCGGTCCTGCACGACCACGTCCTTCTCATGGTTGATTTCCAGAAGGTCTCTGAAACGTTCCTTGAGGAAGAACACCTCCAGGTTGAGGGCCCAACGTTTCATGTCCTTGTAATAATCAGAAAGATAGGGATTGCATGCCACCTGCTCCTTGCGTGGCTTCCAGCCGTAATGGCGCACCAAGAGGTTGGTGAGGGTGGTCTTTCCCGATCCGATGTTTCCTGCGATAACTATGTGCACGTGTAACGATTAAGATGATTAAAGGGTGATGTGTGATGCTTGCCGCGTGGCTTTCCCCGCTTTGTCGCATGGCCGTTTAGGCCTTGCTGCATGTCGGGTTACGCCTTTCTGCGCAAGCGTGGTCCTGTCAGCCGCGGTGAAGCGCCAAGTTGTAGTTGTAATAATGCTTGTCGCCTGTGATGTCCTTGACTACCTCCAGGAACGGCGGGAAGTTGACATTCTCTTTGTCGGTGATGCCCTTCGTCTCCAGGATGACCAGTCCGTCGAGTTGCTTCTCGTAGCTGTCAAGTTCAAAATACTGGCCTTTCCAGATGAAACTCTTGCGGTGCTTGCTGATGGTGTTGCGGTAAGGGTCAGCTTGCAGGAGCAAGCTCTCGTATAGCGCGTTGCTCACCTGTCGTTCCGTCTCCACTTGTTGGTTGCCGCCGAGCGACTTCTTGGTGGTGTGGACGTTCACCACATTGCCGTTGGCCCATACCCTTTTGCGCAGCCGCACCTCCGTGTCGGGGTCGGAGACCAGGTAGGTCTGTGTGATGTGTGAATTGGTGGTGGAAGGCACTTCGCCCGTCACCCGCACGATATACTTGCGCTCCTCGGTGATGGGTTGAGGCAAACCGAGCACCGCCGAGATTTCCTTCAGCACGCGATTGATCTTCGTGTTGAAGTCCTGGTGGTTGTTGATGACACGCACATGGGGATGCTCGCTCCATGCGTTGATGACCTTCTTGTCCAGGGCTCGTGCCAGTTCCAACCCTTCGGTGCGTTCCTTGTTGTTGCTGGTTGTGTAGAATTCCTCGGCTCCGTCGGCGGCGGAGACCAAGTGGAGGATGGCGTCATAGCGGCTGCGGAGCGCCGCGCTGTCCGTTCCCGCGAGGCGAGTGATTTCGCCCCACATCTCGCTATTCATATATGCGGAGATGTCCATGGCGCCTCGGTCGCACACGATGACCGCCGGCTCATCCACCTGCTCGGCAATCTTGTGGAACTTGTCCTCGAGTGACAGCTGCACTTCCAGTGTGGCCTTCTCGCTCTCATAGAAGAAGTTTCGGTTCTTGGTGAGATAGTCCACACCCGCTTGCGCGAAGAGGGTAGGTACCTCAGGAATGGTGAACACTTTGAACCCCATGCTCGAAAAGTGGTCGATGATTTTCACCAAGGCCGTCGTCTTTCCTGCGCATGGACCTCCCGTAAGCACTATTTTCTTTATATCTTTCATGTGTTTATGGTCTTCTATTTGCATTTGTCATACCAATCCTTGAGAGCCATCTTGGGCGTTCCCATCTTGACGATAGCGTCCATGTCACGTCGCGCATCGTCCTTGCGCTTCAGCTTGATGCGCAAGTCGGCCCTGTTGAGCAAGTAATCCTGGTTGTTTGGGTCACGCCGCAACGCTTCCGAATAGTCGTATTCGGCCAGCTCCAGTTGTCCGTGCTCATTCTCCATACCCGCTCTTGCTGCCCAGG
>DAIOEQ010000225.1:3174-4100 GCA_036746215.1 Prevotella sp. | reverse complement strand
GCCGACTTCTCGGTGTCGAGACCGCGCTTGGCAGCCTCAGCGACCCACTCGTCAGAGTAGCCGTTGCCGTCGAAGTGGATGGGGGCGCAGGTCTTGATGTCGTCGCGCACCACACTGAGGATGGCGGCAAACTTGTCCTCGCCCTTGGCGATGAGCTTGTCCACACGGGCCTTGAAGTCGGTGAGAGCCTCAGCCACAGCCGTGTTGAGCACGATCTGGGCGCTGGCGCAGTTGGCGCTCGAGCCCACGGCGCGGAACTCAAAACGGTTGCCTGTGAAGGCGAAGGGGCTGGTGCGGTTGCGGTCGGTGTTGTCGCGCATGATGTCGGGAATCTCGGGGATGTCAATCTGCACACCCTCCTTGCCCTTGATGACAAGCGCGTCCTTATCCGACTTCATGATGTGCTCCAGCACATCGCTGACGCTGCGGCCCAGGAATGAGGAGATGATGGCGGGAGGTGCCTCGTTGGCGCCCAGACGATGGGCGTTGCCGGCATCCATGATGGAAGCCTTGAGCAAGCCGTTATGGCGATAGACACCCATGAGGGTCTCCACGATGAACACCACGAAGCGGAGGTTGTCCTCACGCGTCTTGCCCGTGCCGTGGAGCAGGATGCCGGTGTCGGTGGAAAGCGACCAGTTGTTGTGCTTGCCCGAACCGTTGATGCCGTCAAACGGTTTCTCGTGGAGCAGCACCTCAAAGCCGTGCTTGTGGGCCACGCGCTTCATCAGGCTCATGAGCAACATGTTGTGGTCGACGGCGAGATTGGTCTCCTCGAAAATCGGGGCGCACTCAAACTGGTTGGGCGCCACCTCGTTGTGGCGGGTCTTCACGGGGATGCCCAGTTCGAGGGCCTGTATCTCAAGGTCCTTCATGAAGGCGGCCACGCGCTCAGGGATGGTGCCGAAGTAGTGGTCGTCCATCTG
>DAIOEQ010000225.1:0-3164 GCA_036746215.1 Prevotella sp. | reverse complement strand
AGGATGAGGTCGGGGCGGGCGGCGTAGAGGTCCTCGTCGACGAGGAAATACTCCTGCTCCCAGCCCAGGTTGCTGACGACCTTCTTCACGTCGGGATAGAAGTAATGGCACACATCCGTGGCGGCCACGTTGACGGCGTGAAGGGCACGGAGCAACGGTGCCTTGTAGTCGAGCGCCTCGCCCGTGTAGGAAATGAAGATTGTGGGGATGCAGAGGGTGTCGTCAATGATGAACACCGGCGACGTGGGGTCCCAAGCGGAGTAGCCGCGAGCCTCGAAGGTGGAACGGATGCCACCCGACGGGAAGCTGGAGGCGTCTGGCTCCTGCTGCACAAGCAACTTGCCAGAGAACTCCTCGATCATGCCACCCTTGCCGTCGTGCTCGATGAAGGAGTCGTGCTTCTCCGCCGTGCCCTCGGTCAGGGGCTGGAACCAGTGGGTGTAATGGGTCACGCCATTCTCGTCGGCCCACTGCTTCATGCCCTTGGCCACCTCGTCGGCAATGCCGCGGTCGAGCTGTGCGCCATTGTCAATCACGTCGATGAGCTTGCTGTAGACATCGGCGGGAAGATACTTGTACATCTTCTGGCGGTTAAACACTTTCTTGGCGAAATACTCCGAGGGTCTCTCGACAGGAGTCATCACCGACATTGGCTTCTTCTTGGAAGCGTCTGCAACGGCCTGAAATCTTAGGTTTTCCATACTTGATAAATATTTCTTTTGCTTGTTTGTTTTCTGTTGATTACTTTTTCATCCACTGGCGGATGCGCTCCATGGCCTCGATGCAGTCGGCGCGGTCGCCAAAACTGGTGAGACGCACAAAGCCCTCGCCAGACGGTCCGAAGCCCACGCCGGGCGTGCAGACCACCTGCGCACCGTAGAGCAGTTCCTCGAAGAACTGCCAGGATGGGGTGCCGCCCGGCGTCTTCACCCAAAGGTAAGGGGCGTCGGTGCCGCCATAGACCGTGAAGCCCAGCTCGCCCAATGCCTCGTGCATGATGCGCGCGTTCTCCATGTAGTAGTTGATGGTCTCTTGTGTCTGGCGCTTGCCCTCGGGCGTGTAGATGGCCTCAGCGGCGCGCTGCGAGATGTAGCTGGTGCCGTTGAACTTGGTCGACTGGCGGCGCAACCAAAAGGGGTTGAGCGGCAGGCGCTCGCCGTCCATGGTGGCGGCGGTCAGCTCCTTGGGGACGACCGTGTAGCCACAACGCACACCCGTGAATCCGGCTGTCTTCGAATAGCTGTGGAACTCGATGGCCACCTTGCGGGCGCCACGGATCTCATAGATGGTGTGGGGTATGTTCTCATCGCGGATGTAAGCCTCGTAGGCCGCATCGTAGAAGATGATGGAATCGTTGTGGATGGCGTAGTTGACCCACTTGCGCAGTTCCTCGCGGGTGATGACCATGCCCGTGGGATTGTTGGGGTAGCACAGGTAAATCATGTCTACGCGATGGTCGGGGATGACAGGCACGAAGCCATTGCCCTCGGTGCAGGGCATATAGGTAACATTGCTCCAATGGCCGTTCTCGAAATAGCCCGCCCGTCCGTTCATCACGTTGGAGTCGACATAGACGGGATAGATGGGGTCGGTGACCGCCATGGAGTTGTCCCAACGCACCAACTCGCCGATATTGCCCGTGTCGCTCTTGGCTCCGTCGTTGACAAAGATCTCGTCGGGGTCGAGATGGACACCCCTGGGTAGGAAATCGTTCTTCACGATGGCCTCGCGGAGCCACATGTAGCCTTGCTCGGGACCATAGCCGTGGAAAGTATCCTTGTGCGCCATGTCGTCGACGGCCTTGTGCATGGCCTCGATGACAGCGGGGCAGAGCGGCTGCGTCACGTCGCCGATGCCGAGGCTGATTACCTTGGCCTTCGGGTGGGTGGCCTTGAAGGCATTGACCTTCTTCGCTATGTCGGCGAAGAGGTAGTTCTTCTGCAGCCTCAGGAAATGTTCGTTGATTAATGCCATATCTGTGCGTTCTTTTATGTTGTTTTAAGTTTTTTTCTTGTCGTCAAGACGCGGAGCCGACGCCCCGCTGTATCGTGTTGCCACTCCCCGGGTCACTCCTCGGGCAAGGCTATGTCGCCCTCGAAGACGAAGGCGGCGGGGCCGGTCATGTAGATGTGGCCGTCGGCTTCCGACCAACGGATGTCGAGCGTGCCGCCATCCATGATGACGGAGGCGTGGCGTGCCGCCAGGCCGAGACGTGCGGCGGCCGCTCCTGTGGCGCAGGCTCCCGTGCCGCAAGCCATCGTGATGCCGCTGCCGCGTTCCCAGACACGTGTGCGGATTTGGCCTTCGCCCACGAGCTCGGCAAACTCAATGTTGCACCGCTCGGGGAAAGCCTCGTTTCTCTCCAACAACTCACCCTCATGGGCAATGTCTATTCCTTCCATTCTGTCCACAAATATCACGTAGTGGGGATTGCCCATCGACACGAACGCCGCCTTGCGCACGCGGCCACGGAGCGAAGCCGGCAACCGCACCTCAGCCCCAGTGTACTGCTCGGGCTGTTCGAAACGGGGCTCCAGCATGTCCACGGTGACGCTCTCCACCTTGTCGTCGGCCGTCAAGTGCAGTTTCAGGGTCTTCACCCCGGAAAGTGTTTGCAACCTGATGACTGGCTGGTGGCACACGCCTTTCTCATAAAGGTACTTGCCTATGCACCGACTGGCGTTGCCGCACATCATCGCCTCCGAACCGTCGGCGTTGAAGATGCGCATCGTGAAATCCGCTTGTGTGTTGTTGTGAGGTCGGCCGATCAAAACCAGTCCGTCGCTTCCGATGCCCGTATGGGGACGGCTCCAAGCGATGGAGGCCGCTGCCGGATCTGGCACTTCGTAGCGTGTGGTGTCGACATAAATGTAGTCGTTGCCTGCGCCATGCATCTTTGTGAAATGGACTAACTGTGTCATTTTGCGTCAAATTTTAACGTTTCAATCAACCTTTTGTCTGAAATCCGTTGCAAAGATAAAACAAAAAGTTATGATAATCATCAAATCGTCTCTATTTTCTACCTTCTATTTTGAATAGAATATCAATTTGAAAGAGATACCGCTCGTTTACCGAGCAAACTGAAAGGAATTATCAACCGACACCTTACAATTAGTCAATTTATAAAAAATCAATCTTTCAAAAAGATTTTATTAGATATGGAT
>DAIOEQ010000224.1:0-4101 GCA_036746215.1 Prevotella sp. | reverse complement strand
GAAACGCCTTACGTTTCTCATAAAGCCTTTAAGCCAGGTGAACTCGCTTTCAAAGTGTTGCCGTGGCCGCTGTCTTTGCCCACCAGCACCACGTCGAACACGCGATCCTTGTCCATGCCCTTGAATGAGCCTTTGCGCGGGCTGATGGTCAGGCGGCGCTGGGCGTCATCCCAGGTGAAGGTGATCTCTGAGAACTGGCCTTTCTCGTAGTTGTAATTGTCGCCCTCATCTTCGTAGAGCGTGAACGAACCATTGGCGCCGGGGTAGACGCGGAGCTCCAGTTGCTGCCATGACTTCTCAGAGCTGTACTGCACTTCGGGACCGAAAGGCATGATGGTACCAGCTTTCACGTAGACGGGCATGATGTCGATGGAGTAGGTGCGTGTGACATCCTGGCCGCCGTCGAACAATGTGTTGTCCCAGAAGTCATACCATTTGGCGCCCTTGGGAAGATAAACGCTGTAGGGGGCGGCAGCCTCCTTGATGTCGGGATAGATTTCGTGTCCCCGTTTCTGCTGGTCTTTCCAGGTGTACATCGGGTCGGTGATGGGCTTCACCAACAATGAACGCCCGAAGAGATACTCGTCGTTGAGGCGTGAGGCATGGTGGTCTGAGGCGAAGTCCATCACCAGGGCGCGCATCATGCTGCCCGAGCGTTGCACGCAGTCGGCCATGGTGCTGTAGGTGTAGGGCAGGAGGCGATAGCGCAGGCGGATGGCGTCGACGATGGCGTCGTAGGCCCAGTCGCCTGCCTCGCCCATCTCGTAGAGCTCGCTCACCATGGGCGATGAGCAGTGGTTGCGCATCAGGGGCATGAAGGTACCCCACTGCATCCAACGCGTTTGTAGCTCCTTGAGGGCCGGGTTCTTCGGGCTTTGCTCAAACTCCCAGTAGAAGAAACCACCAAGGTCGGTGTTCCAGAATGGTATGCCGCAGAGTGTGTAGTTAAGGCCCGAAGGCACTTGCGTCTTCATCTCTTTCCACGAGGCGGTGATGTCGCCGCTCCATGAGAACGTGCCGTAATGCTGGATGCCAAACGCACCGCTGCGTGTCATGAGCAACAGTCGCTTCTGGTTGTCCTTCATTTGTCGCTGGTGCTCGTAGATGCCTTTGTTGTGCAGCAGCGGGAAGGCGTTTTTCACGCTGAGCCACGAGCCGTCGTGTGTTTGCCAGTCGTTGTCGCCCGGCTTCTCAAAGTGGTCGGGCTCGGTGCTGTCTGTCCACCAGGCATCTATCCCCATGCGGTAGAGGTAGCTTAGGTAGTTCCAGTAGATGTCGCGCGCCTTGGGGTTGAACACGTCGTACGGCATGACACCCTGGTTGCGTGGCCACGTGTCGAAGGGATAAAGTGCGCCTATCTTCTTCATTTCCTTGTATTGCTCGGTCCATGGCCCGAAGTTGGCCCAGATGCTGATCATGAGGTGCGCATTGTTGCGGTGCACATAGCCGACCATCTCTTGCGGGCTCTTCAGGCGGGGCTCTTTCTGTGCTTTCATGTTGCGCATGTCGCCTGGCAGGTATTTGCTCCAAGCAGGGTCGCCCACCTTATTGATGTAGTAGGGGTTCATGAAGCGCATGGCGTTCCAGTTGGAGTCACATCCCCAGTATTGCCAGTCTTGCACCATGGCGTCCGTGGGGATTTGCAGTTGGCGGTAGCGGTCGAGCACCTCGGCCAGCTCGTCGCTTGTCTTGTAGCGCTCGCGGCACTGCCAGAAGCCCAGAGCCCATTTGGGGAACATGGTTGCTTGGCCTGTGAGGTCGCGTATGCCGGTGATTACTCCGTCCTGCGTGCCGTCGCGGTAGATGAAGTAATAGTCGGCCGCCGTGCCCACCTCACTGGTTATCGTGGTTCCCTTGGCGTTGTCGACGAACTGCGACTTGCCTGGGTTGTCCCAGTAGAGACCGTAGCCTTTCTCGCTTGTGAAGTAGGGGATGGATATGTATGTGTTGTGGTTCCATATCTCCACGCTCTGCCCGCGCTGGCTCATGTTGGTGTTGTGCAGTTGTCCCAAGCCATAGATGGCCTCGTCCTTAGCCAGGCCAAATGCCTGTGTCACTTTCAGCTTCCCTTCGTTGGCCTTGTCGGTGCGAGGCGTGAGCGTGGTGCGGGCGTCAGTCAGCAGCAGGCTGTCGGCGCTATTGCGAAAGGTGATGGCGCCCGTGGTGGTGTTGATGTCCGCTTGTATAATATCGGACTTCAGCCGCACTCCGTTGGCCGTGGGCTCAGTTGTCAGCGCTACCTTGTTGTTAGGTTGCATGATGACGGAGTAGCTTTTCCTTGCCTGTGGGCCTCCGGGCAGTGTCTTGGTGACGCGCACGATGGAGGGCGAGTAGAACGTGATGGTCACTTGCTGGCCGTTTACCAGTTGGCAGAAGGCGCTTGCAGGCGCTTTTGCCTTGCGCGCAGCCGACGTGCCGAGCGTCATAAGCGACAAGAGTGTCAGTAACAGGATCTTCTTTAATTTCATATAAAAGCGGTCTTTGTTTTTAGTAATGGACAAAGATACCACTAATTATTTGTTTTTGCATTCATTTAGGTGTCTTTTGTTTTGGTTTCTGTTTCAGATTTTCATATTTGTGCCTATGCCGTCCTTTTTCCATGTTGCGAATACTAATTATGTATTATGTTTGGTGCGCTTATGTCAGGCAAGTTGTCTAAATAAATGTTAAATAAAGAAACGCCGGTAACTTTTTTGTTTTCCGTTCGTCGTACTCATGAAAACGGTAATTAACGAACATGGATTACAAGTACATCAACCAGTTGTTGGAGCGCTATTGGAAGTGCGAGACCTCCCTCGAAGAGGAAGACATCTTGCGTGCGTTCTTTAGCCAAGACAACGTGCCCGCTGAGCTGAAGCGCTACCAGCCGCTCTTCGCCTATGAGGCCAAGGAGCCTGTGTGCGATGTGTTGGGCAAGGACTTCGATGAGAAGATGCTGTCCATGGTTGGTGAGGCAGAGCCCGTGAAGGCTAAGGTCATCACGATGACACAACGCCTCAAACCCCTGTTCAAGGCCGCGGCTGTGGTGACTATCGTGCTGACCCTTGGCAATGCGATGCAGGTGCCTTTCGCCCGTCACGGTGGTGATCCCATCAGCAATTACGATGGCTATAGCAAGCCGGAGCTCAACCACGGCACATCGGTGGCCATGGGAGACAGTGCGGTGCTTGACACCATGAAGCGCAGTTTGGCTGAGCCCACCGCGACGGTTGACAATACCGTGATTAAATGAAGATAATTTCTATGCTTTCTCTATAAAATCATGTTTAGTAAAACAAAACGAAACTGTGAAGTTTCAATTCTCTCAAATTTTTCATAACATACTAACGTAGAAAGGGACCGCAGCTCGATGGAGAGTCATGCGGTCCCTTGTTTTTTCTATGTGTGGTGTGGCAAAAGCTCCCTTTTGGCGTATAGGCGACAAAAAAGTGAGATGAGCGCTTAGCCTTGGCGTTTGCCAAGGCCGTAGTTGTCGAGCTTGGCAAACTGTGTCTTGATGGCCTGGCGGCCACGGAAGATGTTGACCTTGACCTGTTCCTCGGGCACGCCGATGATGGCCGCAATCTCCTTGTAGGTCTTTCCCTCGAAGTCGCGCAGTTGGATGCAAGTGCGCTGTTTCTCCGGCAGACTGTCCACAAGGCGCCTGACAATGCCCAGACGGTCGGTGGTGGCTGTGTGGTCGAGGGGCGTCTCGTGTGTGTCGGGAGCGTCAGTGCGCACGTTCTCCAGAGTCTCGTTGCGGTTGTCATGCCGTTTGATGCTGTCGAGCGCGAGGTTGCGGCAGATGGTGAAGCAGAAGGCTTCGATGTTGTCGATGGTGTCCCACTTGTCGCGCACGTTCCAAGCCTTGATGAGCGTTTCCTGCACAATATCCTCAGCCTCGGCGTTGCGCAAGGTGATGCGCAGCGCCAAGCGGTAGAGCTGGTTCTTCAGCGGTAGGATGTCGTTTTGGAAACTGATTTTGGGCATGGTGTCACTGGATAATGGTTCCCCCTTCTTGGCCGATGGCCGACGCTTGGGTGATGATGACGCGGCGCACGCCCGCGCTGACGGCTGCGAGGGCGTTTTCCACCTTGGGCTTCATGCCTCCTGAGATGGTTC
>DAIOEQ010000223.1:0-4168 GCA_036746215.1 Prevotella sp. | reverse complement strand
CACCCAGACCCGCATGGAACTCTCAATGGGTGGCCAGATCACCATCGGCGGTGCCGAGACCATGCAGAAAGAGCTCGACAAGCTGCCGCTGAAGCTCTCCATCCCTGGTGTGCACTTCACCAAGATGCGCATTGCCAACTGCCCGGCGTGGGAGTCGGCCTATGACGAGGACCACACGCAGCAGAAAGCCCACGAGGCCCAGGAGGCCGAGATGCGACGCGCCAAGTGGAAGACCCTGCACGCGGCGCAGGAGCAAAACTTAGGCACAGAGCAAGCACCCGTCTACTTCGACATGGGCGAGTGGTCGCTCGCCTCGGCGGAGAAGAAGCTCGGTCCCTTCACCTTCGCCCTGCAGAAGTATGCCTTCGGGCGGAGCGGCAAGACCCTGACGCTCGACATCGAAGGTAAGATCGGACTGCTCGACTCGCTCGTCGTGGCCACGGCCGGTGTGCAGCTCCAAGCCCAGGTGACCCACCTCGACGACCTCAGCAACCTCTCGCTCGAATACAAGGACTGTCTCTTCCAGTCGGTCGAGGTGTCGTCCAACCTGCCCGGCATCACCATCTCGGGACGACTCGATGTGGTGAGACCCGACGGCAAGAGCCAGGAGAAGGGCTACAGCGGCACGCTCAAGTTTGCCCTGCCCGGCAACCTCTTCACCTTTGAGTCCTACGGCGGCTACTTCGACCACCAGGAGGAGGACAACCGCTTCACGTGGGGCTACTTCCACATCGAGGCCGGATCGGCCGTGGGCCTGCAGATGCCGCCCATCGAGCTCAAGGACATCAACGGCGGATTCTACTTCAACTGCGCAAAGGATAAAAACGATGCCACGAAGGCAACGCCTCAGAATGGCGTGATAGGCGTGACGGCAGGCTTGGGCATTGCCGCCACGGGCGGCGACAATGTGATTGGGGGCCAGTTCGACTTCACCGTTGTCTACGACAAGAAGCACAAGCGCCTCACCACCTTCCTCCTCGAGGGAGACATTGAGGCCATGGCCGGCGTGGTGAAGGCCGGGGCCAAGATCGTCTACCAGAACGATGAGGAGTCGAAGTATTTCCGCATCAATGTCACCGTGGACGCCACGGCCGACGGCCTGGCCGACAAGGTGGCGGGCGAGGTGGGCCGATATGCCGACGCCCTCAGCGACAGCGAGCTGCTGCAGAGCATGCGGGCCCTCAACGACAAGGTGAAGGGCGAATACGACAACCTCGTAGCGCAGGCCGGTCTTGACAACCTGCACCAGGAGCACGAGGAGGATGGCGCCAACGAGAGCTCGCCCAAGAGCGGGAAGGAAAGCTCGTTCAAGGCCAAGGCCGGCGTGCACATCGCTCTCGACTTTGCCATCACCTGGCGCGACAAGGGCGTGGACTACGACAAGGCCAAGTGGCATGTCTATCTCGGCAAGCCGCAGAAGGCCGACCGCTGCAGCTTCACGCTCATCGACCTGAAGACAGGTGTCGTCAACGTCAAGGTTGGAGCCGACGCTTACTTCTGTGCTGGCAACGAGCTGCCCGACAATGGCGCCCTGCCCGACATACCGGCCAACATACGCAGTTTCCTCACTGGAAAGAGTGGGGCCAACGGCGTGAAATCGGCTGACGCCGGCAAGGCCGAACGCGCGCGGCGGCGTGCCGTGGAGGAATTCCGCGCTAATGCCACAGGTGGCGTCATGCTCGGCGCCAGCGTTTGGGGCTACATCGATGTGGACCTCGGCATCCTCTACGCCGACATGGGCGCTGAGGCTGGCTTCGACATCAGCATCACCCACATCGGCGAGGAGGTCTACTGCATCGGTTCCAAGGGACCCGCCGGTTGGCGCGGATGGTATGGCGAGGGACAACTCTACGCTTACTTGGCAGCCAAGATGGGCTTGCGCCTCAACCTCGGCTTCTGGAAGGGAAGTGTCGACTTGGTGGATGCCGGCATCGGTGGCGTGTTGCAGATGGGCATGCCCAACCCCAGTTACTTCACAGGCGACTTGCGCATGAAACTGCGCCTGCTGGGCGGCCTGATCAACTTCAACCGCCGCTTCCAGTTCGATTGCGGCAAGAAGTGTGACATCTTCTATGGCAACGCGCTCGACGACTTTGAGCTTTGGGGCGACACCAACATCGGCTTCGCCACGAAGCAGGAGGGATGGAGCGACAAGAACATCCTGTCGCCGGACATCACCACCGACATCGCCGTCACGCCACAGGCCCGCCTTGATGAGCCCTACGCCATACTCGACCAGACCGACTTGCACATCCACATGAAGCAGATCGACGCCGAGAAGGAACAGCTCGAGGCCACCTCGACACGCACCTTCCGCTTCAACCCCTCGACCGACCAGGCCGTGCTCTACGAGTATAGCGACACCACGAAGAACGCCGTCAAGCGCGTCTTCGACCTCCAGGTGACAGCCACCCGCGTGTCGCTGAAGAACGCGCGGCACCTCAACCCCAACCGTTACTATGAACTGGTGTTCACCGGCAACGCCAAGGAGCTGCGGCGCGGAGAGTGGCACGATCCCGAGACCTACTATGTGGACAAGGGCAAATACATTGAGACACCATGGGAGCAGAGCAAGCACTTCTACTTCCGCACGGGCGACCGCGACGAGGTGAAGGACGGCGGCGACCTTTCGCCCTATGTGGCCCTGGCCTATCCCTCGGACCTCAACCAGATACAGTCGGACCGCGAGGTCACGGCCTATGCCGCCGACATCAAGAGCCCAATCATCGTGCTCAAGGAGGAAGACATCCTGCGACGCCTCTACTCCAACGGCTTCCTGACCTGGAAGCTCAAGCAAGGCGACAAGGTGGTGGAGACCCGGCGTGCCGACATCGACGGCAACAAGCTCGCCGTGACCTTCGAGACCGATGTGCGACCGGGTGACAACTACAGCCTCGCCATAGACTATGAGCGCGAGCGTGAGTCGGAGGAGAAGGAAGAGGCGACGAAGACACTCTCCATGACCGAGACGGAGTTCCTGGCCTGGTATCCCTCCTACAAGCGTGGACAGCCCGACGACATCCTCGGCTATCCGGTTCGCGAGGTGATGGGCGTGGAGAAATGGTATGCCAGAAAACTCTCCGTCAGCAATCCCTCGCTGACGCAACAAGGCAAGAAGCTCGGCACTCTCACAGACAAGCTCAACGCCAAGACACATGGCCCGGCCATGACCGCCCTGCCTGAACCGACGGGAATGGCAGCGCTGGTTGGCCCGACCGCCACCCGGAAAGTCCCAGGCCGACTCAATACGAAGTTGCCGACCGACACGGTGAAGACCACCACGGGCTCCACGCTGACCGCCAGGAACCTGCCGCCATCATTGACCGCAGGCTCGACGGGAACCTCTTCCTCATCGGGAAGCGCCGCCAATGGCTCCCTGGCCTCGGCCATCAGCGACATCAACAGTCGCAACTTCCACCAAAACCAGCAGAAGACGCAACTGGAGGAGCAGATCAAGAACGATCCGATCCTCACCGACAAGGGGTCGCCATATGGCGAGGATAAGGAGGTGGTGGCCTATTATCACGTCACCTTCAAGACCCTGGTCAGCGCCACGCGCACCGAGGTGGAGACCATCGGCAATGTGGTGAGTCTCAACCTCCAGGCCGTGGAGGGCGACTGGACCACGGGCCACAACGGAGAGAACCTCGACTATGAGCGTCCGTTCATCGGCATCAAGCCCATGGGCTTCGAGTATGATTACACGCCCGTCAGCAACGTCACCGACCACCAGATAGGCTATGGCGGCGGGCCCAACCAGCAGTATTGCTATCCCGGCACCAGTCTGCCGCTGGCCTACTATGACCCTTACTACTACATCGGTTACCTCAGCAACTGGGCCTTCATCGGAGGATGGGAGGTCGATGGCGTGCGTATCAGCAACGGCGTGACCACCACGCAGTCGCTCACCTACAGCGACCTCGGCGGCAACTATGCCGGTTACCTGCCGCAAGGCGATGCCAACTACAACATCACCACCGACTGGAAGCGCATCCGCGACAACGCCCTCTTTGCCTCAGGTGCCAGCCAGACCTTCCCCTTGCCGCGACTGAACGATGACCGATATGACTACGTGGACCCCGCGGCCACCTTCGAGGGCATGCCCCAGTACATACCGGCCAAGGGCGACGACAGCGAGGCCAACCGCAAGCGGGCCATGGGCGTGCTG
>DAIOEQ010000222.1:2637-4177 GCA_036746215.1 Prevotella sp. | reverse complement strand
TTGCGTCCATCTTTTAAGGTGGTAATTTATAGAACCCACCTCAGATGAAATATCGTGTCATTGGGCACCTCATCAGTGATGTTCCTGTAAATGACAAGGCTCGACAAACTTTCGCGATAAAGCTTGCCGGGCCTTGTCATTTTACGACTATAAACAAATATGGGAGGAAAACGAAACGGTTTTCCTCCCATGTTGTTAATATGCCTTTGTTGGTGTCGCTGCCTTATTTCAGGTCAGTCTCCTTCAGGTCGCGGCTCACCAGCATGCCCTTCACGTTGGCCTTCGGCGCGCGGAAGGCGCGGTTGGCCTTGAAGTGGAGGACGAAGAGCGTGGCGTTGCCCTCGATGGTGGGTTGCTCGCCGATGTTGACGAAGGTGGGATAGAGCACCTGCGAGCCGTCGGTGTGGTGACGGTCGTAGGTCATGTTGCGCATGCCTTTCACGGCCTCCGCCTCAGTCTTGACGTACTGCATGACCTTCAGGTCGTAGGGCATCACGAGGCTGAGGGCGTTGACGGCCTGCAGGCCCGTGCCTTTCACCGTGACGGTCACGTCGTCACCGGCCTGGTAGGCCGCCTTGTCGTAGGTGTAGGTGATGGTGCCCTGTGGCTGGCGCGCGTCCTGGTGGGCTATGCCGCCGTCGAGCAGCGTGGCCACGTTGGAGATGTCGTAGGCGTCGATGAGGCCGTTGCCGTTGATGTCGCCGTTGGAGAGGTAGCCGTCGAAGTCGCTGTCGCCCTTCTTCAGACCCGTGTAGTTCATGTAGGACGTGAGGTCGTTCTCGTCAATCTTGCCGTCCTGGTTGACATCGCCGGGGAGGAGCACCTTGGTGTCGGGCAGGCGGAAGACGTAGAGCTCGGCGCCCGACCCGAAGTCGCCCACGGCCTGCTTCACGTCCATGCGGATGTAGCGAGCCTGCGGATGGTCGGCGAAGGTCACCTCTTTCTTGGCGGGCGTGCGCTGCCATTGCTGCGTGCCGGCGGGCTGCCAGGTCTTTCCGTCCTTCGAGGTGAAGATGTCAGCCTTGAGGATGGTGCCGTTGCCGGCGCTGGCGCGGGGCACATATTGCATCTTGTCGAGCGTGACGGTGGCGTGCAGGTCCATGGTGACGGAGAAGGGCACCGCCTTGGTGTAGTAGTCGGTGTGCCAGATGTCGCCGCCCTCCTGGAAGTCGAAGAGCCTGTCGATGGCAAAGCCCTCCATGTCCTTGGCCGTGCTGGTGGCGGTGATGCCGTGCAGGGCATACTCCAGCGGGTTCTTGCTGGTCTTGGCGTTGATGGCCGTCCAGTCGCTGTGGCCGTCGGCGTTGACGGCGCGCACCTCAAAGGCGTAGTCGGTGCCCGGCTGCAGGTCTTCGAAGAGCAGGCTGTTGTTGCGGATGGTGGAGTAGGTCATTGAGTCGAAGCGCACCTCGTAGTAGTCGGCGTTGTCAACGGCCTTCCAGCTCGGTGTGAGCGTGTAGGGCGCTGCCTGGGTCTCCCCGGCCACGGGCGCGGCGAGCGTGCCGTGGTGCGACAGCAGGCGTGTGGCCAAACGCCCTTG
>DAIOEQ010000222.1:0-2609 GCA_036746215.1 Prevotella sp. | reverse complement strand
CGATGACCGAGTTCTTGGTGATGTCCCATTCCGCCGCGGCGGTGTCGGGCATGGCAAAGCAGGGCAGTTGCGGCTGCTCCACGTATCTCCATGTGTTGTCGCCCTCGCCTTCGGTGAGCGTCACCTTCTTCTTGCCGATGGTGGCGCGCACGCTCTTAGGCTTGGCCGTGGCGTTGATGCGCAGGATGGTCGACTGCTCCTTGGTCATGCCGTCGTAGGAGCCCTCTGTGGGGCAGAGGGTCACGCGGAGGTTGCCCTTGGTGTCGAGGCTTGAGCTGACCTTGGTGGTGGCGTGCTGGCCGCTGAGGTAGGCCTCGGTGGTGCCGTCATCGTCGTAGAGCGTGAACTCGGAGTGTCCGGCGGGCCAGATCTCGAAGATACGCTCGTCCTTTTTCACCTGGTGGATGTTGTTGTTGGGGCGGTACATGGGGATGATGGCTCCCGCCTTGACGAAGAGCGGCAGCTTCCACAGGGGAGCGTCGAAGTTGTTGAGGATGCGGCCACCCTCGTAGACGTCGCCCGTGAAGTAGTCAACCCATTGTCCCTCAGGCAGGTAGATGCCGTTGCGCACGTCGTTGCCCTCCTCGTCGGCCTGTGTCTGCTGGTAGATGGGGGCCACGAGCAGCGACGGGCCGTACATGTACTGGTACTTGGTGGCCGAGGAATGGGTGTAACGGTTGGGATAGTCGAGGAACATGGCGCGGATGAGCGGCTCGCCCGTCACGGCCTGTTGCGCGCAGGTGTAGGTGTAGGGCAGGAGCTCCGACTTCAGTTTCAGGTAGGCCCTGTTGATGCTGGTGGCGGGCTCGCCGAGCGCCTGCGGGTATTTCTCGTTGGCGCCCCATCCGTCCATGTTGAGTTGCATCGGGGTGAACGCCTTCCACTGGAAGTCGCGGATGTTGACCTGCTCGTTCTTTCCGCCGAAGATGCCGTCCATGTCGGAGGTGATGTTGCCCATGCCCGAGAGGCCAGCTCCGATGTAGGTGGGTATGTGGAAGCGGATGTATTCCCATTCGCCACCGTTCTGGTCGCCCGTCCACACGCCGGCGTAGCGCTGCGTGCCGGCCCATCCGTCAAGGGTGATGATGAAGGGGCGCGCGTCGGAGCCGTAATAGGGCATGATGTGTGCCACGTCGGCGATGCCGTTGAGGCCGAAGCTATATCCGGCTCCCACCCATGCCACGTCGGTCTTGAGCACGCGCACGCCAGCGTCGCGCACCTCCTTCACGATGTCGCGTTGCAGCAGTGCGGGTATGCTGTCGATGGGGTGGAGGTTCGACTGGGTCCAGAGACCGATCTCCACACCCTTTGAGCGCGCGTAGTCGCCGAAGCTCTTCAGGTTGGCGATGTTGCCGTCGAGAGTGCTGGTCTGCCCGTAGCCGGCTCCGTAGCCGTCGTTGGGCAGCACCCATCCCAGGGGCATGTCGGCCGCGTTGTAACGGTCGATGACGGCGCGCGCTGAGAACTGGTAGTTGTCCTTCTCGCCGTTGAGGCTCTCCTTGATGCCGCCGTTGTCTTTCTGGCTCTCGGTGTATCGCTTGCCGTCCTCGAAGAGGATGCCGTGGCCTGGGTCGGTGGTCTCCTTCCAATAGTCGCGGTTGTAGGCGTTGAGGTGTCCCTCGTAGAAGGCGAACTTAGGCAACAGGACGGGGTTGCCCGTGAGCTGGTAGTAGTCGTTGAGCAGCTCTGTGGGGTGCTCGTCGACCATGAAGAATACGTCCATCCAGGGCGTGTCGTGGGTGATGGCCACCTGTCCTTTGGTGGCCTTGCCGAAGTCGTAGGCGCCCGGCTGGAAGGTGTAGCACATCAGTCCGTAGCCACCCGTCGACCAATAGAAGGGCGCGGGCGAGCAGACGCCGCCGTCGGTCCAAGAGTTGGTGTTGACGATGTCTATCTTCTGTCCGCGGTGCGAGAAACGTCCGTTCTGCACGCCGCCGCCATAGTACCACTCGTCGGGCTTCTGGGTGAGGGTGAGCGTGGTCCGCCCATGCTCGAAGCTGGTGGGCGTGGCCTGGCTCACCACGGTCTGCTGGCGGCGCAGGTCGGTGACGCTGACGAGCGCCCCCTTCTTGCTGAAGTCCACGCGCACGTCGCTTGTGGTAACGCTCACCTTGTCGGCGTCACTGGAGACGACCAGCGGGCCCACCTCGCGGCGTGGGTTGTTGGTGAGGATCTGTGCCTCGGGCTTGGCCTGCGGGTCGCGGATGATGCCTCCGCTGTTGTCCTGGAAGAGGCGGAAGATGTTGGGGCCGTAGAAGTCGATGGTCATGGTGTGGCCGTCGGCCAGCGTCACCTCGGCGGTGGTGGCGTTGATGCGCCTGATGCCTGTCACGTCTGACGCCACGGTGGCGAGGGCCGGGGCCGATGCCATCAGGGCCGAGAGAAACAAGCGTTCAAGATGTCTGTTCATGGTCATGAAGTTGGTTGTACGTCTTAGTTGTCGTTTAGGTAGCGGCCCTCTGTGGGAGGGCCTTGGTCGGGGTGAAAAGAAAAAGGTGTGCCGGAGTTATCTCTGACACACCTTCTCGTGTTGGTAGGGACGATCGGGCTCGAACCGATGACCTCTGCAATGTGACTGCAGCGCTCTAAACCAACTGGGCTACGCCCCT
>DAIOEQ010000221.1:0-4179 GCA_036746215.1 Prevotella sp. | reverse complement strand
ATTAATAACTTTCTCATAATCTGTCTGATAGGTGAAACTAATTTTTGGTTGCAAAGTTACCAATTTGTTCATGTATATGCAATTACTGCAAAATTATTCATATACTGATAATTTTACCATATAGTGATAATATTCGCAGAATATAAGTGTTTTATGGCATGAAAATCTTATCTTTGCACCATTAAACGAACTGATATGTACGAAAAGAAAATGCCCTTTAACATAGACTGCTGCATTAAGGTGACAATGGAGGTCATAGGCGGTAAATGGAAATGCTGCATCGTTGATGCGTTAAAAGATGGTCCAAAGCGTCCGAGTGAAATTCAAAAGCATTTTCCCGAAGCAAACGCACGCGTAATAAGCCAACAACTGAAAGAATTGGAGATGCATGGGATAATTGAGAAAAAGATTTTCGCCGAACTGCCTCCACATTCCGAATATTCGCTGACAGAAACGGGAAAGACTTTATTGCCGATTATCAGCAAATTGGAGGATTGGGGTAATTGGTTTCGTCCTACCCTCAAAAAGATATACGGTATAGAGTGATTGTGTAGTAGCGTTTAATTTTGTTTTACATTAAAATACTTCCTACTTTTTGTCCATTTTTAATTTTCCAATCATATCTCCCCTCTGCTACATCGCCAACCTCTTTGAGTGTATGAGGGCTGTCGGTTGCGCCATTAACTTTGTATGATTTTGAAGATCTTTTTGAGGTTGAAGTGGCAACGGCCAGAAGATGGAAAAACGCAACCCATCCTGTGATTTGTCACCTAAAGGTGGTAATTTGCAGAACCCACCTTAAACAAAAAGGAGTGGTTTTCTTGTCCTTTCTGCAAAAAAATGATACTTTTGCCATTGCAACAGCCAAACCCTCAGAAAACACGAAGAGATGACGAAACATCGAGCACGATTTCTACATTCCATCCTGCAGGCCATGGCGCTCATGGTCTGTCTGTCTGCCGCCCTGCCCATCATAGCCCTGCCGAAGGCCGCAGCCAAGGTCAAGGTGGCCTGCGTGGGCAACAGCATCACCTACGGCACAGGCATCCAAGACCGCGAACACGACGCCTACCCCGCCCAGTTGCAACGCATGCTGGGCGACGCCTATGAGGTGGGCAACTTCGGCAAGCCATCGGCCACGCTCCTGGCCCATGGCCACAAGCCTTACTTCCAGCAGCCCGAATGGGCGGCGGCCAAGGCGTTCCACGCCGACATCGCCGTCATACACCTCGGCATCAACGACACCGACCCGCGCAACTGGCCCAACTACCGCGACGAGTTTGTGACCGACTACCTGCACCTCATCGACACCCTGCGCCAGGCCAATCCCCAGGTGCGCATCCTCGTGGCGCGCCTCACGCCCATCCGCCACGACCACTGGCGCTTCACGTCGGGCACCAAGCTGTGGCACGACGAGATACAACAGGCCATCGAGACCGTGGCACGCGTCAGCGGCGCGGAGCTCATCGACTTCCACGCGCCGCTCTATCCCCACCCCGACTACAGCGTGGAGGGCATCCACCCCAACCCCGCGGGCGCGCGCCTGCTGGCCCAGACGGCCTATAGCGGCATCACGGGCGACTATGGGGGCCTGCGCCTCTCACCGCTCTACACCGACCACATGGTGCTGCAGCGCGGCCAACACCTTGACATCCACGGCACGGCCAACGCCGGATCGGTGGTCCGCGTGACCGTCACGGGCAAGGACGCCCAGGGACACGCCATCACCCGTGAGGCCCGTGACACGACCGACAACCGCGGCAACTGGACCGTCTGGCTCAGGCCGCTGACCGACACCGGGGCCGACTACACGATGACCGTCAGCTGCCAGGACCTGAAAGCCACCGCATCCAACCGCACCAACCACGACACCGCCAACGACTCCCGCTACTGGCCGGGCTTGGCGCCTTGGTCGGAACAAGCCAACCTGACGGTCATCAAGCGCCCCGTGAGTAAGCTCAAGGCTAAGGGCGCGCCCATGACCGCGCTCACCTTCCGCCACGTGGCCGTGGGCGAGGTGTGGCTGTGCTCGGGCCAGTCGAACATGGGCTTCACGCTCGGCCAGGCCGACTCTGGACCCCGCGACATCCCCAAGGCCGCCGACCCGGGGCTGCGGCTCTACAACATGCAGTGGCGATGGGACACCTACGCCCAGCAGTGGCCGCTCGCCGTGCTCGACTCCGTGGACCGGCTGGAGTATTTCCAGCCCACCGTCTGGCAGGAGGCCACGCCCGACAACGCCGCACAGTTCTCCGCCGTGGCCTACTACTTCGGCCGGCAGCTGCGCGACAGCCTTCGCGTGCCCGTGGGCCTGGTGTGCAACGCCGTGGGCGGATCGCCCATCGAGTCGTGGATTGACCGGCAGACGCTGGAGACCCGTTTCCCGTCCATCCTGCAAAACTTCGAGTGGAATGACTTCATACAGCCCTGGGTGCGCAGCCGCGCCCTGGAGAACATCGGCGCCGACACCACGCGCATGCGCCGCCACCCCTTCATGCCCGTCTACTGCTATGAGGCCGGCATCCTGCCCTTGGGGCAATATGGCATCCGGGGCGTGGTGTGGTACCAGGGCGAGAGCAACGCACACAACTTCGAGGCCCACGAGCGTCTCTTCCCCTTGCTGGTGAGCAGTTGGCGACACCATTGGCACAACGCCAAGCTGCCTTTCTACTATGTGCAGTTGTCGAGCCTCAACCGCCCGTCATGGCCTTGGTTCCGCGACTCGCAGCGCCGACTGATGCGTCTGCCCCACACGGGCATGGTGGTGAGCACCGACTGTGGCGACTCGCTCGACGTGCACTACCACCACAAGCAGCCCATCGGCGAGCGCCTGGCACGCTGGGCGCTGGCGTGCGACTATGGCCAAGCGGTCACCCCGTCTGGGCCTCTGTTCCGCCAGGCGCGGCGTGAAGGCGACACCCTCGTGGTGACGTTCCGCTATGCGAAGGGCCTCACCACCTCCGACGGCCAGGCGCCACGCACCTTCGAGATAGCCCACGATGACGGGGTGTACTATCCCGCGACAGCCGTCATCGAGGGCGACCAGGTGCGTCTCACCGCCCCGGAGGTGAAAGTGCCGCGCTACGTGCGCTATGGCTGGCAACCCTTCACGCGCGCCAACCTCGTCAACGCCGACCGGCTCCCAGCCTCCACCTTCCGCGCCGAGACCAAGGCGACCAAGCGCAAGCAGACCGCGCCACCACGTGATAAGTGACGGTTCATAAACGCTTTATACGAACAACAACGGAGACAAAATAATATAATAAAAAACAACAGGAACAACCCATACAACAAATACAACATCCGCCTGTGTGGCAAGCGTGAAGGTTGTTTGGGTTGTAAAGGTTGTTTTAAACAGAAAACCCAACACGCGACAAACGACATGACCCACTTCAAGACACTCTTGGGCTTCGACCCCAAGCGAACCACCGTGAAGACCGAACTGGTGGCCGGCATGACCACCTTCCTCACCATGTGCTACATCCTGGCCGTCAACCCCACCATTCTCGCCACCACCGGCATGGACAAGGCGGCCCTCTTCACCAGCACGGCCATCGCCTCGGCCATCGCCACGCTGCTGCTGGCCTTCATGGCGAAGTTGCCCTTCGCCCAAGCGCCGAGCATGGGCCTCAACGCCTTCTTCGCCTTCACACTCTGCCAGGCCATGGGCCTCACGTGGCGGCAGGCCCTAGCGGTACTGCTCGTCGAGGGCGTCATCTTCCTGCTCATCACCTTCCTCAACATCCGCGACAAGATTCTGGAGAGCATTCCCACCAACCTGCGCTACGCCATCTCGGCGGGTATCGGCATGTTCATTGCCTTCATCGGCCTGAAGAACGCCGGCATCATCACGGCCAACGAGACCACCTTCGTGCAGTTGGGCAAGTTCACGCCCGTCAGCATCCTCGGCCTCATCAGCATCCTGCTCAGCGGCATGCTCATGGCGCGCAGGATCAAAGGCTCCCTCTTCTACGCCATCATCCTCTCCACCCTCATCGGCATTCCCATGGGCGTGACCGAGATACCTGAGGACTGGATGCCCCTGTCGGCGCCCCACAGCGTGGCCCCCATCTTCTGCCAGTTTGACTTCACGGGCTTCTTCACGCCCAAGATGATCATGGTCATCTTCTCCCTCCTGCTGGTCAACATCTTCGACACCATCGGCACCATCGTCGGCCT
>DAIOEQ010000220.1:0-4222 GCA_036746215.1 Prevotella sp. | reverse complement strand
CGAAAGTAGGAGATAAACACCTATGATTAGTGTTTACCTCCTACTCGATTTTGCGGGTCTGAGACTTTATACCCTGTCTCCCTATTTTGCTCCTATCTCCTTCAAGAGACGGTCGGCGTGGCCCCAGCGGTCCATGAGGTAGAGCACGTAGCGGATGTCCACCGAGATGGTTCGCGCCAGTACCTTGTCGAACAGGATGTCCGAGGCCAGGCTGTCCCAGTTGCCGTCGAAGGCCAGTCCGATGAGGCGTCCCTGTCCGTCGAAGAGTGGCGAGCCGCTGTTTCCGCCCGTGATGTCGTTGTTGGTGAGGAGGCAGAGCTGCATCTTGCCCGTTGTCTTGTCGGCGTAGGGGCCATAGTCTTTGGCGCTCATGAGCTGGTGCATGACGGGCTCAGCCTGGTAGTCGATGACGCCCTTGTCGCCTTGTTTCATCTTCTCGACGATGCTCTCGGCCGTGGTGTAATAGCCCGAAGGCTGTCCGCCGATGTTGTATCCGCCCACGCGGCCGTAGCTCAGGCGCATGGTGAAGTTGGCGTCTGAGTAGTGGGGCATATCCTCCTCCATGCGCAACTTGGCGGCGCAGAGCATGCGCTCCAGGTTGTTGATGCGCTGTGAGGCCTCGCCCATTTGCCCGTAGAGCCTCATGGAGATTTCCTTGATGTCCTCGCCCAGCTTCACGCCGGGATCCTTGTCGTAACTTTTCTGGTTGAAGTAGATGCGCTTGCCGGTCTTCATGAGCACCGACTTGCCCCAAACGTCGTTCACGAAGCGTCGGTAGTCGCCAGCGTATCGGGTGGCGATGGTGGTGTAGAAGGCGGGCAGGTTGCTTCCGTCGGCCACGTGCTCCTTGTAGTTCTTGAGCGCCACGGCCAGCACCTCCTTGTCGAGGCTGGCGTCCCAGGTCTTTTGGTCGTCGTCGAAGGTGAGGTAGCTCTTGGCGGGTTTCTTCTTGTCGTTCACCACCTTGCCCACTCGTTTGCCCTGCAAGGCTCGCGTGATGAGCTCGTTGGTGCGGATGAAGCTCTCGCTGAGCAGCAGCATGTCGTGCGTGGCGGTAGCTTTCTGGGCGTAGAGTGCCTTGAGCGTGTCGAAGTTGAGGCTGTCCTTGAGGTAGCCCGTAGAGTCGATGTAGGCCTTGATGCGATACTCGTAGTCGCGTTTCTGCTGGATGAGACCGATGGAGTCGATGCACTTGTTCATGCCGATGGAGTTCTTCCAGTAGTTGGAGCTGGTGGCAAACTTGGAGTCGTACTTGATGCGCACGGCCTCGTCGGCCCTCATGTGCCGCGTCATCACGTCCTGCTTCACGCCGCGTGCCTGCGCGCGCACTTCGTTGCGCATGCGCATCTCCTCGATGCCGTAGCTCGAGAGGTAGCGCTCGGTAGAGCCGGGATAGCCCATCGTCATGGCGAAGTCGCCTTCCTTGTAGCCCTGCAGTGAGACGGGTGCCCAGTGCTTGGGATGGTAGGGCACGTTGTCTTTCGAGTAGCGTGCCGGGCCGTTGGTCTTCGGGTTGGCGTAGATGCGGAACACGCTGAAGTCACACGTTTGGCGCGGCCACATCCAGTTGTCAGTCTCGCCGCCAAACTTGCCCATGCTCTTGGGGACGGTGAAGACCAGGCGGAGGTCGTCAAACTGCTGGTAGGTTGTGGCGATCCACTGGTTGCCCTCGTAGAAGGCATCGATGCTCACGTAGAGCGAGGAGTCCTGCGCCTTGGCCTGTTGTGTCATGATGTTCTCGAGCGAGTCGACCGCCGCGGCCTTGCCCTCGCGTCCGAGCTTGCTGAAGCCCGCTTTCTCGAGCAGCGGTGTCACGTCCTCCTGCTTGACCATGAAGGCCACAAACATGTTGTCGTTGGGCAGCTCCTCGCTGTAGTTCTTGGCGTAGAAGCCGTTGAGCATGTAGTCGTGTTCGACTGTGGAGTGGGAGCGGATGCTCTCGAAACCACAGTGGTGGTTGGTGAAGACCAGTCCGTCGGGGCTGACCACCACGCCCGAACAGTAGCCCGAGAAGTTGACCACGGCGTTCTTCACGGCCTGGTCACCCTGGTAGAGACTGCCGTAGGGCAGCTGGAACCCGTAGCCGCACATCTGGTCGTAGACCTGTGTGGGCAGGTTGTAGAGCGTCCACATGCCCTCGTCGGCGTGAGCCGGCAAGCATAGCGACATGGCCGCCAAAGCGATGATTTTTTTCAATTTCATGATTGATGGGTTGATGTGAGTTGCAAAATTACGATTTTTTTATCTTCTATCGGTCTAAAGGGTGCGGGAAATGTCGTAACTTTGTAGCAAAATCCCAATAGACAAGACAATACCATCATTAAAATAACAAAACCTTTAAATTGTTTACGCATGACAATTAAATCTCTACTTTTCACATTGGCGGTGGTTGGCATGGCCTCGGGCGTCTCTGCGCAAGACTATTACGACGTCACGCCAGCCTACCTGCTGAACGCCGGCTTCGACCAGGGCTTCACCTATGCGGTCGGCGAGACGGGCGACGTGGTGGCCGACCAGATCAATCCCGTCAGCTACTGGGACGTATCGGCGGTCAAGAATGGCGTGCTCGGCGTCTGGCAATGGGGGACGGCAAAGACCGTCGAGGGGCTCAGCGCGCCCGCCGCGGGGCGTGACGGCGAGCCAGGCGGCGGACTGGTCTTTGGCCTGTCTACCACGAATGGCATCAACATCCTGCAAGACTCCGTGAAACTTCCCGCGGGCGACTACAAAATGGTGATGGCCGTCTACAACGCCTCTGACAACGAGGCCCTGAGCACCAACTCGTCGGCCTGGCACCCCTACAACTCGCGCGAGGGCCGCAGGGTGGCTTTCACCAAGAAGGATTTCGCCGCACACGAGTGGTCCACCGATACCATTTCCTTCACCCTCACGCAGACGGTGACCGGCCGCGTGCGCCTCGGTTTCAGCTCGCGCCAGGCTGATCACGCCCTGCCCGTCATCGACTGGGTGAAGATCTTGCGCGCCACGCCGCTCGACGCTTCCGACGTGGAGCTGAAGCGCGCCGACCTGCAGGCTGCCATCAGTGGGGCCCATGCAGTGCTGGGCGATGCCACAGGCGCTGGCGCCGACGACTTGCGTGCTGCCATCGGCGTGGCCCAGGCGCTGCTCGACAACGCCGACGCCACCTGCGCCGACCTGCTCCAGGCCAAGGCCGACCTGCAGGTTGCAACCAAGAACTACAAGTGGACGTCGTCCGTCACGGTGGTGACCGACAAGCGCTACGCCCGTGGCGCCACCATGGCCTTTGGCCGCATGACCACCACGGCCAAGACGACCGACATCGGCGAGCAGGGCTTCGTCATCGGCACGCAGCCCAACCCCACCGTGGCCGACACCAAGCACACCACGACACTCTCCAACAATGGCACCATCTACTGCTTCAAAAACTTGCAGCCGGCCACGCAGTACTTCATGCGCGCCTATGTGGCAAACAAGGAGGGCAATGTGGCCTATGGCGACGCCATCCGCTTCTACACCATCCCCATGGGCGACGTGCGGCCTACCATCCGCGACATTGACGATGAGGCCGTGCGCCAGCGCATCACCAACGCCGTGAACACCGCCGCCGACCTCTGGAACAACCTGACGGAGATGAAGGACTACCGTCCCAATGTGGGCTACAATCCCGGCACCCCGACAGCCGACTGCTCCTATGGTGGCTATGTCCGCGTGGGATCCAACGTGTCTTACCAGTCCACAGGAACCATCCTTCATGAGTGGCTCCACGGCGTGGGCGTCGTGCCTTGGGCCGACACCCAGTGGAGCGTGGTTGGTGTGCTGCGCGCCGGCAGCCAGGACGTGAGCGGCTCACAGAAAGGGTCGGGCAACTGGCTGGGCGAGCGTGTCTCGGCCGTGCTCGACTTCTGGGACAACACCACAGGCTCCTTCCTCCATGGCGACTACCAACACTTGTGGCCCTACGGCATCAACGGCGCCAATGAGGACAACCACACGGACGTGCTCTACTACGGCAACAGCCTGGTCTGCCAGGCGCTGGGCGAGGACGGCCTTGAGCACACCTCGAGCCATTACGCCGAGCCTTACTGGGCCTTTGAGCAGCAGGAGGGCGTGAAGTATTACATCACCAACGAGAAGGAGGAGAACGGCCTCTACAAGTCTTACCTCACCGAGAAGGGCACCAACGGCGCGCTGACCATGAGCCAGAAGACCGCCGACGAGCTTGTGGCCAATGACAGTTGCG
>DAIOEQ010000219.1:2490-4243 GCA_036746215.1 Prevotella sp. | reverse complement strand
CAAGATGTTCTTTGGAGACAACACCCTGTATTGCACCTATGCGAAGAGTGGAGACAAAGGCCCTGGGCATTTCGTCAAATACGATCACGATCATCAAAGTAAGTACGGCAAGTACTTCTACGCCTACACCAAGGGCGCCCATGGCTACACGCTCTACCAGGACGTGGAAATCCACAATAGCGGCTGGTACCTGCTGCGCTGCAATGGATTCACCACCCAGACGGGACTTGACGAGGCCCACAAGGCGCGTCCCGCCGCCTACATCTTCATGGCCAAGGTGAAGGAGAAGGCCACCCAGCCCGAGTATGCCTCCGCCGCCTCGCTCAACCTCATGGACAAGCAGGAGGCCAACGAGCTCGTGGCCAAGGACAATGGCGCCGGCGCCGGCAAGGCCTTCTTCGAGGGCGCCTACGAGAACCAGGTGCAGCTCTGCTTCGACACCGCCGCCAACGGCAAGGAGATCACCGCCCAGAACCCGCTCAAGGTGCGCGTGGGCATCTACGTGGAGACCCTCAGCGAGACACCCGCTGACGACGACCTGACCTGCGTCGACAACTTCAAGCTGCTCTACGCCGGACCCCGACGCAACCCCGAGCTCATCCTCGACGAGGACAACGACCACCTGCTCTATCTCAGCCGCGCCAAGGACGCCTACAAGAACAGCATCCTCCACCTTCACCGCACCTTCAACCCGCACATGTGGAACTCGCTCGTGCTGCCCGTCGACCTCACCTGGGGACAGATGAAGCGCACCTTCGGCGACGACGTGAAGGTGGCCAAGCTCGCCGCACTGAGCAACACCACCGTGCAGTTTGTCACCGTCGAGTGTAAGCAAGACACCGCCGTGATGGTCCGCGCCTTCGAGCCCTACATCGTCTATCCGCCACAGATCGACGCCCAGTCGCCCTCATACACCGCCACACACTTCTACACCCGCGAGGGCGACGACAACTCCCACTGGCTCAAGGCCGACTGCAGCGGCGGGACCAACGTCGAGAGCGACCGCTTCCAGCTCACCGTGCCCGCCAACCACTTCATCATCACCATGGTGTCGTTTGACCGCGACAATTTCATCAAGCATCTCGAGAAGGAGGACGGCACAGCCAACTCCAACTGGATCTCCACCACCCGCTTCAATGCCGACGGCCAGGTGGGCCACATGGAGTGTCTCGGCACCATGGCCAAGACCTACAACGCCGACGGCGTCATCGCCGGACGCGACAACCTCTCGGGCAGCTACATCTTCTACAAGGGCGAGATTCTCCAGGTGCCCCACGACAAGGAGTACGGCCTGAAGGCCTTCCGCTGCTGGTTTGAGCTCAACCAAGACCACAGCGGCCATGTCGGGCAGGAGCAGAAGATGGCCTTCTACCTCGACGGCGTCAGCCAGGGCGACGCCACGGGCGTCGAGCCCATACACGGCAACCAGGTGTTCTCCGCACGCCAGCACCGCCTCAGCGGCGTCTACAACCTCGAGGGACAGCGCGTCAGCGCCACCTCGTCGCTCCAGGGACTGCCCAAGGGCATCTACATCGTCGACGGAAAGAAAATCATTCTCAAGTAAGCTAAGCAAGGATAACACACACACACGAAACAACATGAACAAGAAAATATACGTCCGCCCCGCCACCGAGCTGGTGGTGACGGGGTTCGCCCTGTGCAAGCCCAGCCTCACCAACGCCAGTATCTTCAAGGGACACATCGCGCCGGGCACCAAGATAGACGACATCACCGTCAGGGAGGAAGACCAGAC
>DAIOEQ010000219.1:0-2450 GCA_036746215.1 Prevotella sp. | reverse complement strand
GGGGCTGTCCGCGTCTTGATGGGGCGAGGCCGTCACCTCCTTACGGCGCCTTGCTTGGCGTAGTCGCCCGGCAACACGCCAAACTCCTTCTTGAAGCACTGGGAGAAATACTTGGGCGTGTTGAACCCCACCCGATAGGCCAGTTCGGAGATGCGCATGTCGGGCTGGGCGCGCAGCAGGTCGGCGGCGGCGTTGAGGCGGATGTTCTGGATGAACGTCTGGATGTTCATGCCCGTGGCCTCGCGCAGCTTCGAGAAGAGCGAGCTGGCGCTCATGCCCATGTCGGCGGCCATGCGGTCGCGGTTGTATCGCGAGTCGTCGAGATGCTCGCCCACCAGGCGTGTGGCGCGGTCGAGGATGTCGGCCAGTTCCGGTCGCGGCAGGTCGCCATCGCCCTCGGCAGCGTGCTCAGGCTCAGGCTCAGGCGACGCGACCTCGGCCGCAGGCGCCTGGAGACGGCGGTGAGAGGTCTGCGTGATGGCCGTGAAGCGGCGGCTGGCCCGCACCTCACGGCGCATCTGCACATGGCGCCACGCCAGCCATGCCAGCCCGGCGGCGGCGAGCGCATAGGCCAGCCACGCCCATGCCGTGGCATACCAGGGCGGCAGCACGCGGACGCTGATGGCGTAGGGCAACTCCACGCACCGGCCCTGGTGGTCGATGGCGCGGAGGCGCAGCGTGTAGTGGCCCGCCGCCAGGTCGTCGAAGCGCACCTGCCGCGTGCCCGGCTCGGCGTAGAGCCATTCCTTGTCGCGCCCCTCGAGGCGGTAGGCGTAGGTCGTCTGGCCGATGTGGCTGTAGGACAGCAGGGCGCACTCGACGGAGAAGTGGCGCGTGCCCGAGGGGATGGTGAGGCTCCGTGTGGCCATGGGCAGCGCCGTCGTGACGCGGGCGGCCTGCGCCGAGTCCATGTCGGCCAGGCTCGTCCCGTCGATCCGTATGTCAGACACGATGAGGCCCGCAGGGGCCGTTGACGCCTGCCGGGCCAGCTCACGCGGCCGGAAGGCGATGTAGCCGTCGGTCATGCCGAAGTAGAGCGAGTCGCCAAGCCGGAGAGTCGACTGGGGCATGAACGCCTGTTGGGGCAGACCGTCCTCCGTGGTGAACGTCCGCACGTGCGCCCCGCCGCGCCCGTCCACGTTGAGGCGTGCCAGCGTGCCGTCCATGGCCAGCCACAAGGCACCCTCGTGGTCCTCGTTGATGGCGAAAATCTTTTTCGGGGGCAGGTGATAGGCCTGCCGCACGGCCACAAAGCGATCCGCCGCGCCGTCATAGCGCATGAGCCCCTGGTGCACCGAGAGCGCCCACAGGCGGCGCCGACTGTCCTCGTAGCAGGCCGTCACGTTGGACGTGCCGAGATAGTGCTTCACGCTTTTGCCCCGCAGGCGGATAACGCCGCCGTTGGTCGTGCTGCCCCAGATGTCGCCGCGGTGGTCCTCCAGCAGGTGTCTCACGATGAGATAACCCTTCAGGCGCGGGTCGTCAGTCGGGATGTCCACGTGGCGCCCCTTGCCGTCGGGGCGCGTCACGGAGAGCCCCATGCGCTGTCCCACCCACACCGAGCCGTCGCGCGAGGCGCACAGCGCGTAGACCTTGTCGAGCAGCCACGGCGCGTTGCGGGGCGTCCACGTGTCACGCCTGCCGTCGGGGTGGCTCACCGTCACGCGCTCCCCTTGGCTCTCCACCACCGTCCCGTCCTTGAGCCGCACCCGCTGGCGGAGGTCGGAGTCGTCGGCGCTCGAGAGGACGGACGGCGTCTTGCCGTCCGCCGTGTGGAGGGCGTAGGTGCGCTGGCCCGTCGGGTGATAGGCTATCACTTGCCTGTCGGTCCCGATGCCAAACAGCATGCCCGACAGCGTGGCGCCCCACAGGCGCCCCGCCGTGAGCGGCAGCAGCCTGCGCGCCAGCGGCAGCGACGTCATCGCGAGGCGGTCGGAGGCGTCCCACACCCCGACACCCTTGTCGGTCGCCATCCACAGCCGGTCCTTGCCCACGACCTGCAGGGCATGGACAATCCATCGGTCGCCGCCCATCTGGCGGAGGGACGACAGGGCGTAGTCGTCGGCGGAACGGATGCGCCAGAGGCCATCGCCCCACGTGCCAATCCAGATGCGTCCCCGGTGGTCGCGCGCCAGCGTGTAGACCGAGTTGGCGGTGCCGACGCGACCATATTTATAAAAGGTGTGGCGGCGGGGCGAATAGCGCAGCAGCCCGTCGCTCCACGTGCCCATGAGCATGTCGCCGCCGGGCAGCTCGAGAAAGGCCTTCACCGAATAGCCCCACACCGTGTCGCGGCGCTGGTCGGGATAGGTGGCGAGGGTGTTGTGGCAGTTGTAGTTGAGAAAGGCGTCACGCCGTTTGTCGTAGACCGAGAAACCATCGTCGGTGCCCACGTAGAGGGTGCCGTCGCTGCTGGTGAAGAGGGTGTAGATGATGCGCTGGCTCTCCTT
>DAIOEQ010000218.1:0-4269 GCA_036746215.1 Prevotella sp. | reverse complement strand
GACAACATACCGCTCGACGACAAGGACAAGCAACAGCTCCAACAGGTGATGGAGCAAGACCCGCTGTCGCTCATCGAGTATTGGAGCATCGACCCCGACTATGACGGCGAGACCTTCCGCAGCACCTGGCAGGACTACCGCGAGAACACTGACAACGACAGCGCCCCACTCCACTGCGTCAACTCCACACGCATCACCGTGCCCCACAAGGCGGAGCGCAAGGTGTGTGTCAAGGCGGTCGACGTGTTCGGATTTGAGAGCCAGGTGGTGCTCAACGTGAACCATGAAACGAAAGGATGACAGCCATGACGACAATCAACTCAAACAACATATCGCTGGAGCTGGCGCGCCGGCTTACCGACATGGTGAACGCCGCATGGCAGAGCGGCGAGATGATGCAGCAGGTAACGCCCACCACGGCAGCCCTGCTGCGCTACTGGTTTGGCGAGGGCTTCTGCGAGCAGCGCGTCCGCAACTTCCACGAGGGGCAACGGCAGGCCATCCTCAACATCATCTACTTGCATGAGGTGCTGGGTGAGCAGCGCGTGATGGACGCCTACGAGCGAGTGATACCCGACCTGACGGACCTGGCCGACCTGGCGCAACTGGCCAAGGAGAAATACCAGTTTCCGAAGTATGCCGTGAAGATGGCCACAGGCACTGGCAAGACATGGGTGATGCACGCCCTCATCATCTGGCAGATGCTCAACGCGCGTCACGAGGATGCGGAGAGCGGACGGTTCACGCAGCGGTTCCTGGTGGTGGCACCCGGACTGATCGTCTATGACCGGCTGCTGGATGCCTTTTGCGGAAGGAAAAAGCGAGACGAGGATTATCGGGACCCGCAGACCAACGACTACTATATGAACCAAGAGGTGTTCGTCCCCGAGCGCTACCGCGACGAGGTGTTCTCCTTCATCCAGAACAACGTGGTGACCAAGGAGGACGGCATCGGCAAGAAGACGACAGGCGACGGACTGATAGCCCTGACCAACTGGCATCTCTTCGAAAACCAGGTGGAAGACAAGGCGCAAGAGGATGACACGGATGACTCAAGCACGGTGACGCCTACGGAAATCGTCAACGACCTGTTGCCCGTGCGCCCCGGCAAGTCGGCCGGCAACGACCTGGGCACGCTCGACCACCGCGCACTGGGCGGCACCGAACTGGAGTATCTTGCCAGCCTGGACGACCTGATGGTCATCAACGACGAGGCCCACCACATCCATGAGCTGAAACGAGGTGGTGAGACGGAAGAGGTGGAATGGCAAAAAGGTCTCAACGCCATCAGCAAGGCCAAGGGCAGCCGCTTCATGCAAGTGGACTTCTCGGCCACTCCGTTTGACACCAAGGGGTCGGGCGAAAAAAAGGCCAAGTTGTTCTTTCCCCACATCGTTGTCGACTTCGACCTGCCGACAGCCATGCGCCAGGGACTGGTGAAGCTGCTCCTGCTCGACCGCCGCCAAGAGCTCACCGACCTGGAGCACCTCGACTACAACGCCGAGCGCGACGAGCAAGGCAACGTGGTGGGACTGAGCGAGGGCCAACGCATGATGCTGCGGGCGGGACTGACCAAGCTGCAACGGCTGGAAGAGGAATTCCTAAAGACGGACGCCAGCAAAAACCCGAAAATGCTCATCGTGTGCCAAGACACCAGCGTGTCGCCTTTCGTGGAGGAGTTCTTGAAGTCGGAAGGCTTGCATGATGACGACCTCGTGACCATCGACTCTAACAAGCAGGGCGAGGTGAAGGAGGAGGAATGGAAGGAGATCAAGGCGAAGCTCTTCGACATCGACCGATACAAGACACCAAAGGTTGTCATCTCGGTGCTGATGCTCCGCGAGGGCTTCGATGTCAACAACATCTGCGTCCTCGTACCCCTTCGTTCCTCGCAAGCCCCTATTTTGCTGGAGCAACTGGTGGGAAGAGGCCTGCGCCTGATGTGGCGCGAGCCCGACTACGCGGACGTCAAACGGGAGGACCGCTTGCGCGTGCTGAAGTTTCACAAGCCGCCAACCACCTACATCGACACGCTCTCCATCGTGGAGCACCCGGCCTTCATCAAGTTTTACGACGACCTGCAGGAACAAGGACTGGTGGCCACGGACGATGGCGATGTCGGCGCAGGCGGCGCCACGGGAGACATCATCACGGTCGGTCTCCGCTACGACTATGAGGATTACGACTTCCTGTGGCCCGTCATCCTCCATGACACCGAGGAGGAGCTGGAGGATGCGGAGATAGACCTGGATGACCTTGAGCCCTTCACGATGTACCCCCTGGACCTGCTACGCAAGTTTCTGGCCAAGGAGGGAGAGACCTTCGTTTCGCAAGAGTCGCTCACGAAGACCACCTTTGGCAAATACAAGGTGACGGCCAGCCTCTTCAGCGCCGGCGGCTACAATGAGTATCTGCAAAAACTGTTGCGCGTGGTCACCTTGCGTTTTGAGCGCTGCCGTCGCCAAGGGTTTCCCACCATTCAGGTCAACGAGGCACAAACCGTGAGGGTAATGGACTGGTACATACGCACCCGCCTCTTCTCACGGCCTTTCGACCCGTTCCAGGGCAACGACTGGAAGATACTCTTAGCCAAGGACGGCATCGTGACCAAGCACATCGTGGAACAGTTGGCCGTGGCCATCTACAAGATGCAGAACCGCCTGACAACAACCCAGGCCGAGGTGACTCACACGCCCTTCTCCTCCCTGCAAGCCATCAAGATGAGAGAAAGCTGTTCCCTGGAGGTCAGCAAGTGTATCTACCCCCGGTTGGGCTATCCCTCGCATGGCGGCGGACTGGAAAAGGCCTTCATGAAGTTTCTGGACAGGGATGGTGAGGTGGAGCGCTTCCTGAAAATCAGTGAGACGGGCCACACCTTTGCCGTCATCTTCTATGTCCGCAAGGATGGACTGATGGCCACTTATCACCCCGACTTCATCGTGGCAACAGCGGGGAAAGTGTACTTGATAGAGACCAAAGGCGATGACAAGGTGGACGACGCAAATGTGAGACAAAAGCAAACGGCCACCCTCGAATGGATCAAGAAAATCAACACGCTGCCGTCCCAGGAAAGAATGAACAGGACATGGGAATATGTGTTGGTCGGTGAGAGCGTATTCTACGCCTTGAGCGAAAACGGCGCCACAATTACTGACATCTGCAACCAGTGTAAGGTTTCCTATTCAACGGCCACGGGAAGCCTCTTCGGATAAATAGGGTTCACTACTAATTGGGGCTCACTAATTAATTATCTGACAAGCTAATTGATAGAACCCACCTTAAATAAGATGATTAAGGCTATCGAATACAAAAATACAGCTCTATCCCGAACAAGGGTATTCATATAAACACGAAAGGGCGCCCCCAAATTCGGGAACGCCCTTTCGTGTTCACGCCGATGCCGTTTACCTTCTCGGCACGCCTGGTCTTCCTGGCTCGCCGCCGCGTCTCACCATCCTTTGGAAAGCCTGGCGGTGAAACTTCTCATCGGCACGGATGATGTTCCAGACGACACCCGCAGGAAGAACCTTGCAAAACTTCTTGTGATATTCTTGTTGCAGTTGCTTCATCTGCAGGTCGATGAGGTCACATTCCTTGATGGCCTTCTCGGCGGCCTTCTGGTCGCGCGTGTCCACATGCTGGTAACAACGCATCTTGTTGAACAGCATGCGCTGCTTCTTCTGCATCTCCCTGTAAAGGGGAAAGAAGACGGCGACCTGTCGCGGATTGAGCCCAGCCTCGATGGTAATGAATTGCTCCAAGTCAGCCTGAAACCTGGCAGGGTCAAACTTGGGCTTGTCATGAGCCTGCAGTGGCAGCGACAGCAATGCCACCAACAGGATAAGGAAAAACCTTTTTGTCATAAGCGTCATCATTATCACGGTTGTTTGTTACTTAATGTCGGCCATGTAGGCATACATGTCGTCGGTGTCGAGCATGGCATAGTCGGCGAAGGCATCCACCGACGAGTAAGAAGACGCGGTTTGAGACGCCGCTCCCGCCAACTGCGCCTTGCTTGACGCACGGGTCTCGTGGTGAACATACGCTCCCACGCCGACCATGGCCACCACCACACTGGCCGCAGCCACGGCAATGGCCTTGCGCCAACGCCGCCATACGGATGGCCGCATGTGGCAGACCACAGCCGATTGGGCCTCGCCTTGCTCGGGCAAACGCTCCATCAAGCGGGAGGCAAAGTCGTCGAAATAACCTTCCGGCACCTTGAAAGGAGCCTTTCGCCCGAAAGTAGCCTCGATATATTTCTCTTCC
>DAIOEQ010000217.1:0-4303 GCA_036746215.1 Prevotella sp. | reverse complement strand
GATAAGTTGAAAGAGTCGCAGAAACGCAAGGACACCATCCTCAAGACCATCGACGGCCAGGGCAAGCTCACCGACGACTTGCGGCGACGTATCGACACCTGTTGGGACGCCACGGCGCTCGAAGACCTCTACCTGCCCTACAAGCCACGGCGCCGCACCCGCGCGCAGATCGCGCGCGAGCAGGGCCTTGAGCCCTTGGCGACCACCATACGCTTCCAGCGCGAGCCGCATCCCGAGCAGGTGGCCGCACGTTTCGTGAAGGGCGATGTGAAGGACGTCGAGGCCGCCCTGAAAGGCGCCAAGGACATCCTGGCCGAGGACATCAGCGAGGATGAGCGCACCCGACAGACCGTGCGCGCCGTGTTTCGCAGGGAGGCGGTCGTCACCGCCAAGGTCGTCGGCAAGATGAAAGACGAGGAGAAGGCGCAGAAGTACGCCGACTATTTCGACTTCAGCGAGGAGCTCCGACGTTGCGCCTGCTGGCCATCCGGCGGGGCGAGGCGGAGGGCGTGTTGCGCGTCAGCATATCGGTCAACGACGACGATTGCACCAATCGCCTGCGCCGGCAGTATGTGCGGGGCTACGGTCCCTGCCAGACCTTGGTGGGCGAGGCCGTCGACGACGCCTACAAACGGCTGGTCGAGCCGTCCATCGAGAACGAGTTTGCGGCGCTGAGCAAGGAGAAGGCCGACGATGAGGCCATACACGTCTTCAGGGAGAACCTCCGCCAGTTGCTGCTCGCCGCACCCCTCGGCCAACAGCGCGTGATGGGTGTTGACCCAGGCATCCGCACGGGGTGCAAGGTGGTGGTGCTCGACGCGCAGGGCAACCTGCTCTACCACGACGTGGTGTTCGCCGTCAGGGGCGACCACGGCGGCCGCGCCAGCCAGCGGGACGGCGACCCGCTGGAACGCTTCGCGGCCATCGCACGCCGCTTCCAGGTGGAGGCCATCGCCTGTGGCAACGGCACCGGGTCGCGCGAGACGGCCGACATCCTGCGCCAGATACCCGGCATGCCCACCTATGTGGTCAGCGAGGACGGGGCCAGCGTCTACTCGGCGTCGGAGGTGGCGCGCGAGGAGTTCCCCGATGAGGATGTCACCGTCAGGGGCGCCGTCAGCATCGGACGAAGGCTCATGGACCCCCTGGCCGAACTGGTGAAGATCGACCCGAAGAGCATCGGGGTCGGACAGTATCAGCACGATGTGGACCAGGCCAAGCTCAAGCACAGCCTCGACCAGACCGTGGAGCTCTGTGTCAACACCGTCGGCGTGGATGTCAACACGGCCAGCAAGAACCTCCTCACCTATGTGAGCGGACTGGGCCCCGCGTTGGCGAAGAACATCGTCGACTACCGGCGCGAGCATGGCGCGTTCACCTCGCGCAGCCAACTTCTCAAGGTGCCACGCCTCGGTGCGGCAGCCTACCAGCAGTGTGCGGGCTTCCTTCGCATCCCCGGGGCCAAGAACCCGCTCGACGCCAGCGCCGTCCATCCGGAGCGTTACGGCATCGTGGAGCAGATGGCCAAGGACTGTGGCTGCAAGGTCGGCGACCTCATGGCCAGCGCTGAGCAACGCAAGAAGATACGCGTGGACCGCTACGTGTCGGGCGATGTGGGCCTGCCCACCCTCAAGGACATCATGAGCGAGCTGGAGAAGCCGGGACGGGACCCGCGTGGCAAGGCGGAGACCTTCGAGTTTGACGCCCGGGTCAAGACCCCAGAAGACCTCGCGCCGGGCATGGAACTGCCGGGTATCGTGACCAACATCACCAATTTCGGGGCGTTTGTCGACATCGGCGTACACCAAGACGGACTGGTGCATATCTCACAGTTGGCCAACACCTTTGTCAAGGATCCCAACGATGTGGTGAAGCTCCACCAGCAGGTCATGGTCAAGGTGCTCGACGTCGACCTGCGCCGCCACCGCATATCGCTGACCCTGCGCAGGTGAAAGGCGGCGCCCATGCAAGTGAACAATGACAACCCATAACAGAAAACAAATATGATACAGAAACGAAACTTGATCCTGATGGCCGTGGCCTGCATGATGGCGCTCGCCGCAAGCGCACAGCAGGCTCGCCAAGACATCCGCCGGCATGTCGACTATGCCGGCAGCAACTATGCGGCCTATCCTGGACCGCAGAAGTCGCTCACGGCCGCGCCGCGTGGCTATGAGCCGTTCTACATCAGCCATTACGGGCGCCATGGCTCACGGTTTCTCATCGGCACCAACGACTATGACAAGCCCTACAACATGCTTTTGAAGGCCGACTCGCTGGGCAAGTTGACCGCCAAGGGCAAGGACGTGTTGGCCAAGGTGAAGCTCATCCGCGAGGAGGCGCAGCTGCGCGACGGCGAACTGACACCCCTGGGCGCCGAGCAGCACCGTGGTATCGCCAAGCGCATGTATGAGCGCTTCCCCGAGGTGTTCAAGGGGAAGACGGCTGTCGACGCCCGCTCGACCATCATCATCCGTTGCATCCTCTCCATGGAGAATGAGTTGCAACAGTTGGCCAGCATGAACCCGCAGCTCCAGATCACCCACGACGCCAGCGAGCACGACATGTGGTACCTCAACGACAGCCGTAGCCCTTACTTCCGTTTGCGTGACAACAAGGAGACCTCGCAGGCCAACAATGAGTTCAGTCGTCGCCATGACAACTGGGGCCACCTCATGACGGTGCTCTTCGCCGATTCCGATTATGCCAAGACCATCAACGCCGGTAGCCTGGCCCGCCACCTCTTCACGCTGGCCAGCAACGTGCAGAGCACCGAGTTGCGCCACCAGTTGGACCTTTGGGACATCTTCACCGAGGACGAGATCTATGACTTCTGGCTGAAGGAGAATGCGGGATGGTATTCTTATTACGGTCCCAACAAGACCAACAACGGCGCGGGCATGTACACACAGGCCAACCTCTTGCGCAACATCATCGCCACGGCCGACACCTGCATCATCAAGGCGCACCCTGGCGCCACGCTGCGCTTCGGCCACGAGGTGTGCGTCATGCCGCTGGTGTGCTTGCTCGATCTCAACCACTATGGCGAGCCTGTGGACAACCTGGAGGACCTCGACGACCGTGGATGGAACAACTACCAGATCTATCCCATGGGCTGCAACGTGCAGTTTGTGTTCTATAAGCCCAAGAAACAAGCGCCCAACGCCGGCAACGTGCTGGTGAAGGTGTTGCTCAATGAGGACGAGGCCACACTGCCCGTCAGCACTGATTTGGCTCCTTATTACCACTGGAAGGATGTGCGCGGCTATTACCTGAAGAAACTCGACGACTATCAGGCGCGCTACGTCAAGTAGTCGTCAAGCGCTCCCGTCATCATCAAGACAAGAAGGGCACGCATTCCTCAGCGTTGGGCTGAGGCGTGCGTGCCCTTCTTTCGTCAGGTAGTGGGAGGCTCAATTTCCTGGGAATGTGGTGTCTTTGTACTATTTCTCCCGTCTGTTGTCCTTCTCATAAGAGCATTTGCGGGCTTTTCTCTTGAGAGCGTCGAGGGTGATCCGCTTGAAAGGATGGTCTTCCACATAGGCGTATTTCGACTTGCCCTTGTGGATGATGAGGCCATCCTTGGAAAAGGAAGCCTGGTAACCGACGCTGTCTTGAAAAAACTTCGACTCTTGCATCCACAAGTGAGCGCCCTGTTTCAAGGCCTCGGCTGTGGAGTGCACCGTCACTTTGACGGGCCCGCTCAGAAATTGCGTCTTGCGCGAATCCAATGCAAAGGAGAAACCGTCCCCATGATGTTGAAGGGCCTCCATTGGAAGGACGAAGAAGCCTGGGTAATAACCTTCGCGGGCCTCAGAGAACTCATCGCTCGTCCCCCAAAAGTAACCACTTGCGACTTGTCCATCCCTATAGGATAATTCCAGGATGTCGTCACACTCTGAATACGGTTCCCCGTAGGCGTAATACACCACGGAGTCTGCCTTGGGTGAGCTATCGGCAATGGCAGACGTTCGCACGGTGGAGCACGAACAAACTCCAAGCCCCAACAGCGTTGCCGCTAATGCTTTCGTCATGGTTACGGACTTTCTCATTTGCATATCAATATGGATTTATTAATAGATTTACTGGGGAATCTCTATGTGTACGCACCCATTTTGGGGCTCGTCGATATAGCGTATCCCCATAGCTTTTAGAGCTTTAATTAACAATTGTACGTTTGAAAGGTTACTTCTGCTAACATCAAATACATTCAGCACGGAAAAATCAGCACAATGTTTCGATACATTAGAAGGCCCGACTTCTAAAATCATAGCAATCATGTTGCGAAGATTTTCTTCGTCAC
>DAIOEQ010000216.1:0-4305 GCA_036746215.1 Prevotella sp. | reverse complement strand
TATGTTTTTGTTGACATCCACATCTCCACGTTCATATTTCTTGCCGTAGCTGATATTGTAGGTTATGGTGATGTTGATGTTGCATCCGTCAAGCTCGTTGAATTTCCAAGCGTCTCTGTTGTAGCAGCCATAATTCATCGTCACGTGTTGCTTGTCGTAGCGTGAAAAAGGATTGCGTACCAATGCCTCAATCGTCAAAGCCTTGTGCGACCAATTGGCTTTCCACTCATAGGTGGGACGGCGGCGGATGAACCAAGGCTGGCGAATGTCAAGCGATTTGTAGGGAGTGACATAATCAAAGCTCATTCTCCATTCTCCCACAAGATAGGTCAAGCCTCCCTTCATGCGGAACGTGTTGTGAGAAACGTCATAGGAAGCCCCTCGCAGCAGGTTGTACTCTTCGATGGCTGTGGCCCTAAGTCGCAGGTGACCCTTTAGGAGACTATAGGCATAACTTGCCGTGAACATGTTGCCGTAGAACGTCCCCCCGTTCACACGCGTGTCAAAAATGGTGTTGTCGTCGGCCGTATATTGGTGAACGATGTTGTCAAAATATATGTTGCTGGCATACGACAAGGATATGTGTGACTTCCCAAGCTGGCCGTTGTATGACAGCGTGTTGCCCAGCACCTTCATCGGCGCAAGATCCGGATTGCCACAAGTTGCCTCAAAGAAGGATGTGGGGATGACCATGGCGTTCTTGTCCGACGGATCAAAGAGCGTATGGGTGAAGAGGCCATTCAGCGACAAGGAATGCTTGTTGCTCAGTGCGTAGTTGGCGCCATAGAAAGCGACAGGCATGCAATAGTTGTAGTTTGTCGTGTTGAGGGACACGGCTGAGTTTGACACTCCTGCCGACACATAATAGTAGTACTTTTGTCCGTACTTGCTTAGTTGGAGCAATCCGACTGTGACATTGGATGTGAGCCGTTGCTTGCCCGCGGCGGTTCCGTCGTATTCGTCCTTGTAGTGTTTGTAGTCGTTGCTCAGCATGCCCGTCAAGGTCACGTTGCTGCTCCACGTCTTGGAGTAGCGTGCGTTGCCGCTCAACACGAAATTGTCCTCCTTTACAGATGATGTCACCGCGGTCTGATCGGTCTCTGAATAGAAGCTGCGATACTTGTTGTGGCCGAAGGATGTGGAGGCCGTGAGGTCAAGCGCCTGGTTGCGCGGAAGCCACAAGGTGTAGTTGGCGTAGGCGGCTGGAGCTAATGACTGGCTGTTGGACGAGATGTCCCGCTGGGTTGAGCCGTATGGGTTCGTATAAGAAGTGGACTGCAGGATGTTGTCGCTTGGTGTGGCTTGGCGGGTCAGGCTCACATAGGTGTTAAGCCTATGGCTGTTTCCCGTCGAGGAGAAACGGAGACGCAATGTTTGCCCGTTGTTTTTTTGCAATGCGTTCTCACCCTTGTAATCGCGATCCAAGACGGAATGGGAAGAGAAAACGTAATGGTCTCTTCCGTCGGCGTAACTGTGATTTCTCGACCAGTCGCCAGTAGCCGTAAGGGAGATGGTGTGGTTCTTCTTGTTGAAGTCGGCGAAAGCCAAATAGTTCCCAGACTGATAGGCCAGCCCCTCGTCGGCTGACAAGTACACGTTGCCACCATATTTCATTTTGACGGTGACAAAATTAATCAATCCGGGCTTCCCCGCATATTTTCCACTGGGTGTCCGAATGTATTCAATGGTGCGGATGTTTTTGGCGCTTAACGAAGCCACATCCTCGGGAAGCGCTTCCATGCCATTGATACACAAGACCACAGCCCCGCCGCTATGGGTGGTGATGCTCCGTGAGCGTGCCGACACTTCCAACTCGGGATTCTGCATGACCTCCAACAGGCTGAAGCCATTGGCAGAGTGTCTTTTCTCCAGTTGTGTGGGAGTGAGCAACGTCTTGTTGGCCATCTCTATTTGACCGTCGGCCGTCACCACGACCTCTGGCAGTCGTTCCGTCTTTACGCTGTCGGTCTGCGCGCTCGCCGTTAGGGCTACGGCAAGGCTGAAACATATCAGAATAGCAGGTTTGTTCATGTTCATTATCGTTGTACTTCCAAAATACAAAATTATGGTTATTAATAAAAATTGCCAAGAATATTGTTTTTTTTAACATATACTGCGAAAATTTATCATAATTGTAACATGGCGAAGCGCAGTTCCCTTTAGCGAGTCCGTGTCAATAGTGTCTACTTATCACATTTCCCCAGTATTCACTTCGTTAATCGATTGTGGTTTTCGGTTGTTCGCGAAACTTATGAGAGAAAGCGTGCGAAGAGAAGAAATGACGCGCGTTTGTCGTCTGTTTTCTGAATAAACAGGCTTCTCGGAGCTTACCCATTCAGAGCGTGAAAGAGCATTTGAAGGCTATGCGGCGTGACAATGACGGCCCAAAAATGGACGGGATGGGCAAGAAGGAATGACAAAAGATGACCTATTGAGGCTCGAGGGCTATGCTCTCGTGCTTCGACAGGGCAAAGAACGTGACTCGATAGATACCCAACCCCGTCTTGATCAGATAGCTATCGACGTACCCCGCAAAGCGTGGTAACATTCACTTTGCGTTTTTATTTCATAACATTCAGAATATCAGATGCTTGCGTAAACTCGGAAAAGAGCGCATATTTGCAATCATAGACCCTCGCGAGGACAAATGCGCGATTCTGGAGACGCGCTTGTTCGTGTTTTTTTACCTATGCGGCGGTGCTGCGCAGTCGGAGCAGCCCGTTTGTCCAAATTCTGAAGAATCTGTCAGAAACCTTAACGGCTTCGGCGTGCATTCCTTTAGAGGCTCTGCAATCAGCACTTGCCGAAAAACTTTATTAACACTTTTCTTTTTTATTGTTAAGAAACACTTGTTCCGATAAACCCCATTGGCCTTTTTTCATCCTACTTGTGTTTTTGGTTAAATTTTAAATGATGACAATGAAGAAATCGTTTTTGACATCGGCCCTTGCCCTGTTGACGCTCCTGCCCGCGACGGTGGAAGCCCGCGAGTGGACGTTGCAAGACTGCATTAGTTATGCGTTGCAAAACAACATCTCGCTCCAGAAGTCGCGCATCCAGCATCTCAGCGCCATGGAAGATGTGAAGCAGAGCAAGGCAGAGTTGCTGCCGTCGCTGTCGGCGTCGACCTCGCAAAACGTGTCCTACAACCCCTGGCCCGAGACGGGCTCCTACATGATTGCCGGCGACAAGGTGCAGACCAACGTCGATAAGGTCTACTACAATGGCTCATACAGTGTGATGGGCAACTGGACCGTGTGGAACGGCAACCGCAACCGCAACCAGGTGAAGCTCAACCAGGTGACCGCCGACCAGGCCGCGCTGGATAGCGCCACCACCGCCAACAGTATCCAGGAGCAGATTACTCAGCTCTTCGTGCAGATACTCTACTCGAAGGAAGCCATCGAGGTGAGCAAGGCCACGCTGGAGACCTCTAAGAAAAACGAGGAACGCGGCAAGGAGTTTGTGAAGGTGGGCAGCATGAGCAAGGCCGACCTGGCGCAGCTGACCGCCCAGCGCGCACAGGACGAATACGCCGTCGTGCAAGCCGAGAGCAACCTGCGCGAGTACAAGCGGCAACTGAAGCAACTGTTGCAAATCACCGACCAAGAGGATTTCGACGTGGTGGCGGACGCACCTACCGATGAGGCGGCCCTGCAGGCCATCCCCGGCGTGACCAGCGTCTACGAGGCAGCCTTGGGCATTCGCCCAGAAATCAAGAACGCCAAGTTGGGTATTGAGAGCAGCGACCTGCAGCTCAAGATAGCCAAGGCACAGCGCATGCCCACCATCGGGCTCAACGCCGGCGTGAGCACCAATACCACGTCGATGAATGACAACGCATGGGGGACACAGCTGAAAAACAACTTCAATGTGGGCGGTGGCCTCTCGGTGAGCATCCCCATCTTCGACAACCGCTCGACAAAGACGGCCGTCAACAAGGCACTCCTCTCCAGGCAGAGCTATGAGCTTGACCTCAAGGACAAGCAGACCACACTCTACTCGGCGATAGAGAACTATTGGCTGCAGGCGGTCAACAACCAGGCCCAGTTTAAGAGCGCCAGGGTCAGCACCGAGAGCGCACAGGAGAGTTACGACCTGCTGAGCGAGCAGTTTCGACAGAACCTCAAGAACACCATCGAGCTGATGAACGGCAAGGACGCCCTGCTCAAGGCCCAGCAAAACGAGTTGCAGGCCAAGTATCTTGCCATTCTCAACATCAACATGTTGAAGTTCTATCAGAGCGGAACGCTCAAATAAAGATTAAAGATAATGAGAGATAATATAGGATGAACAAAAAATAGC
>DAIOEQ010000215.1:1873-4320 GCA_036746215.1 Prevotella sp. | reverse complement strand
CCGCCACAGCGTGCTGTGAAAAGCTCTCCCAAAGGAGCCTGGGCAAGGCACAACTGATGTTTACAGGTAACAACAGGGACAAGAAAAACAAAAACAACACCCGTCGTGTGTGAAGCCCTTGCGGGTTCATGCCAAGCGGCTTTCGCGGTCTCCACACACAACGGGCAATTCACCTTGACAAACCGCCCACGCAGCGGAGACACGGCCAAGGCGCTCTCTTTATCTCCATCCGCGCATTTTCCATTCCAAAATTGACAAATTGCTGCTATTGCGCATTTTTTCATTTCATCTTTCTTTTAATCCAGCCAAAAACATTACTTTTGCACATACGTATCGAAAACACAGGCGCCTGCGTAAAGCGCGGGGCAGGCGGCCTGTGGATTCGGCAACGCAACACTCTCCCTCATCTGGAGTGAGACAAAAATAGGAAAACATTACCCCATCTCGCGCAACAACACACAACTATCTCATGAAGCATTATCTACGCACACTGGCCATCGGCACGGCACTGTCGTTCGCTTCGGGTGGCGCCAACGTGGTCTACGCCCAGCATGGACAGCCCCACACGGTCACGGCCAAGACGCTCTTCGACCAGGTGACACTCTCCTGGGAGAAGCCCACCAACGCCATCAACCTGCAATGGCACGATGGCGAGGACTACAACGGAGCCGACGGCGTGCTCAAGAACCCTGAGGGATCCGTGACGCTTTATGCGGGCGCGAAGTTCACGGCAGCCGACCTGGCCAACCACGTCGGCGAGCAGGTCGAAGCCATCAGCATGTTTGAATACCGTCCCATCTACAAGGCCACCGTCATCATCTACGAGAACGGCAAGGCCGTGGTGGAGCAACCCGTCGACCTCACGGGCTACAAGAAAAACACGTGGCGCAAGGCGCCGCTGGCCACGCCCTACACCATCAAGGCGGGCACCGACGTGCTGTTCGCCGTGAAATATGAGTATGGCCGCAACCTCGATTTGACAGCCATCTGCGACCGAAAGGCCACCGTGGGCAAGGGCAACCTCTATTCCTACGACGGCAAGACCTGGAAAGACGACGCCCCCGGCGACTTCCTCATCACCGCCAACATCAAGAACGAGGCTACCGAGGAGCCCACAGGCTACAACGTCTATCGCAACGACACCAAAATCAACAAAGAGCCATTTGCGGCCGACTGCACAGGGTGCTTCTCAGAGCACGAGCCCGCAGGCGCCTACACCTATAAGGTATCGGCCGTGTATGCCGACGGCGAGGAGAAGTTCTCGTATGGTGTCAACGCCTCGCCCGTGTCGGTCTACGACGTGGTGCCGCCCGTGTCGTACGCCACCTCGTCGACCGACGGCCTAAGCAACACGCTCACCTGGACCGCGCCGCTCCAGCGCGCCGCCGAGATGACCTGGGGCAACAAGACCTATGCCAACGCCATCGGCGGAACTGCCGCGTCGAACACCAAGGTGTGGATCAAGCAGGAGTTCTCAGCTGAGGACATGGCCGCCTTCCCCGACCACCAGATCACAGCCATCAACGCCTACGTGGGCCCCGAGGGTGGCATCACGGGCGCCACGCTGTGGATCATGAAGAACGGCGTGATCGACTACAGCGAGGCTGTCAGCGCTGAGGCCGTCAGTGCCATCCAGTCCGGCGCGTGGAACAAGTTCGCCCTGGCCGCACCTTACAAGATGCAGCTCGGCAACAGCTACGCCTTCGGCCTCTACTACACCCAGACGGCCAAGAAGCATCCCGTGGGCGTGGACAACAGCGAGGCGGTCAACGCCAAGGGCAACTCCTTCTCGACCAGTTCGCCCAACTCATCCGACTTCAACAAGAGCAAGCCTTCATGGAAGACATTGGCCTCAGGCAAGATAGCCGGCAACCTCATGCTCACGGCCGATGTGGAAGCGCTCAACGATGAGGCCAAGGCCAACCAAAAGGTGACATCCTACAACATCTACCGCGACGGCACACTCGTGCGCACGAGAGTGACCGACACGCAATACACCGACCCTGTGGACAGCCTGGGCGCATACTCCTATGACATCGTGGCCGTATCGGACGACGGCAAGACCAGCGCGCCCTACACGCTCAACGCCCGTGTGTCGCTGCCCGCCGAGTACACGGCGCCACTCATTCTCGGCAAGGACCAGAAGGGCAAAAACATCCAGTTGGAATGGAGCTCCAACGCCTACGAGATGCAGAAGTACAGTAGCGTGTCGAACGTCACGGGCTTCGCCGAGGACGTGTCGCTGCTCTATGGCGCCAAGTTCAGCAAGGAGGAGCTCAAGCCCTACGTGGGCTACCGCCTCTACTCGATGAAGTTTGGCATCTACGCCAGCATCGGCGCCTTCAAGATGGAGGTGCGCGACGGCAAGAACAACGTGCTGCTCTCGCGCAGTTACGGCGCGAGCGACATCGAGCCGGGCTACCTCTACAACACCACGTTCGATGCGG
>DAIOEQ010000215.1:0-1863 GCA_036746215.1 Prevotella sp. | reverse complement strand
GTTGCACCATACCCGCCGACGAGGATCTCTACATCTGCTACAACGCCACGATACCCGCCGGCACCTCGTCCATTCTTCTCGACAAGGGTCCCGCCGTGGACGGTGGCGCCATGATCAGTCTCACCGACGGCGCCAACTGGATGAAGTTCGGCACGTTGGTGTCCACGTTAAAGGACCACAACTTCGTCATCGGCGCCATGGCCGTGGCCCCCGAGGCCAGCGATAGCAAGGCGAAGGCCGCCTGCCTCACGCCCGAGTCGATCAACGCCACCGAGGTGGAGCGCACGCCCGCAGGCACCCTTCGCCTGGGCGCCATCGAGGTGGAACCTGGGGGACTGGGCATCGAGGCCACCGCGCCCCTGAAGGCTGAGAATGCCGCCGAGCAAGCCCCGAAGGTGAAGGCCTTCCGCGTCTACCGCAACGGCGAGCAGGTCTACGAGGGCCCGAAGACAAGCTACACGGAGACGCTCAGCAAGTACGGCTCTTTCAACTACTATGTGACCTCCGTCTATGACAACGGATGGGAGTCGCCCGCCAGCGAGGTGAGCACCTTCGACAACCTCATCAGCCAGAAGCTCCAGGCACCCTACGACCTCAAGGGCACGACCGATGGCGCTACGCTCAAGCTCACATGGACCGACGGCGGCAGCGCCCCCGAGTACTCCTATCAGCATGACGGCAACGACATGGTGCTGGGCATGACCAAGAGCTCCGGCAACCTCGAGGGCTACCACGCCATCAAGTTCAAGGCTGCCGACATGGCCGACAAGGTGGGCCAGAAGGTGGCGCGCATCAAGTTCAAGCTCGCCACGGCCGACCTGCTGTCGGCATCGGTCTTCGTGATGTATGGCGGAAACATCATGTATGAGCAGCAGGTGGCCGTGTCGTCGCTCCAGGCGGGATGGAACAGCGTGGTGCTCAACACGCCCGTCGAGGTGGTGGCCGGACAGGACATCGCCGTGGGTTACCACATCACCTACACCAACGGCATCAAGCCCATCGTGCTCGACACCGAGGCGGCCGTGCCTGGCTACAGTGACCTCATCTCCTCGTCGGCGTCCGACGGCTACTGGTACTCGCTGGCCACCAAGTACAAGCAGAACTACAACTACCGCATCGCCGCCGTGCTGGAGAAGGGCGACGAGGAGCTGCAGGCCGGCAAGATGCAGCGCGACCTCGTGTTGCCAGGTTACAACGTCTACTGCAACGGCGTGAAGCTCAACATCACGTCGGTGCAGACCACGACCTACAACGTGCCCAACGCCGCCTATGGTGACTACACCGTGACGGCCGTGAGCAACGACGGCGAGTCGAGCGAGTCGAACAAGGTGGTCTACAACGATGCGACCGCCATCACGCTGCCCGAGACCACCCAGGCAGGCGACGGCAAGGTGTATGGCATCGACGGCCGTCTCGTGGGCACCGACACCCAGGCCCTGCAGCCCGGCGTGTATGTGCGCGACGGCAAGAAGATCGTCGTGAAGTAACCTGCATAAAGCCGCACCGCCCAAAGCGTGGGCAAGACTAAGCAACAAAAAATCCCGGCTGTTTAGGAACAAACAGCCGGGATTTTTGTAAGGTGGGGTCTATTAATAATGTGGTGAAGCTTTCAGATAAAGAGTAAAAGCAAATGAAAGCGTAGCGGGATATATCGCTGCCACTACGCTATATTCTGAGATTTATAAGCAACAACTAACCTAACATTGCAGCAATCTCCTCTACTCCGATGCCGGTGATTTCCGCAATCTGTCTTACTGTCATGCCCTTGGCGGACAAAGCGTTCGCCATACATCTCAACTGCTCACCTTGCTGATGCAACTGCTCGTCACGCTGATGCAACTGCTCGTCACGCTGATGCAACTG
>DAIOEQ010000214.1:0-4325 GCA_036746215.1 Prevotella sp. | reverse complement strand
GATTGGGTGATGGTGTTAAGATGATTGGGATAACGCCTTGTGTCTTGCCGGAAGATCGCCCCGCAGGGTTCGGCGACAGCCAGAAAGCGGGAGGATGTCTTACTTCAGCCCCGCCTTCAAGCCTCGGATGACCGCCGACGTGAAGCCTGCGTGCTCCATCTCGTTAAGCCCCTTGATGGTGACTCCCCCTGGTGTCGTCACGAGGTCGATGGCCTGTTCGGGGTGCAGTCCGCTGTTGCGGAGCAACGTCACGGCGCCCTGCACGGTCTGCATCACAATGTCCTTAGCCACGTCTGCCTTGAAACCGAGTTCCACACCGCCCTCTGCCGCCGCGCGGATGTAGCGCATGGCATAGGCGATACCACACGAGGCCAGCGTAGTGCCGGTAAGCAACGAGGTGCCCATCGCGTCGAAGAGGCCCTTCACAAGGGCTGTCTGTTCGGCTGTGGCACCCACGGGGACGATGAATGTCATCGACTGCAGCTGGGCGATGGCGATGTTGGGAATGACCAGGAAGAGCGGTGGCGTGTCGGGCAACCACTCGCTGACCTGCTCCGGACTGACGCCTGCGGCAATGACGATGAGCAACTGCTCCTTGGGGCGCAAGACATCTTTTATCTCGCGCAAGACGGTCTCCACAAGCCATGGTTTCACACAGACGCACACCACGTCGGCCTGGCTGGCAGCCTGTCGGTTGTCGGATGCGGCCACGGCGCCTTTGGCCGCAAAGGGCGCCAACTTTTCTTTCGTGGGATTGGCGACAATGATGTCTTGTGGCTGGAATGCTGACAGCTGGAGCAATCCCTCAACGGTGGCACCGCCCATGGCGCCCACCCCTATCATGGCAAACTTCATAAGCCTTTGAAAACGTTTTTGAGTTTCTCTATGAACAGATCCGCGTCGGCCTTCGTGAGGCAGAGAGGCGGCAACAGACGAAGCACGTTGGTGCCCGCGCAACCGGTGAAACAGTGCTCTTCGTGGATGAGAGGCAGACGCACGTCCTTGTGGGGAATGTCAAGGTCGACCCCAATCATGAGGCCACGGCCACGCACCTCCAGGATGTGGGGCTCCTCCTTTTGCAGTTCCTTGAGCTTGCCGATGAGATACTCTCCCACCTCATGGGCGTTATCGACCAGGTGCTCTTGCTCAAACACGTCGAGCACGGCGAGTGCCGCCGCACAGGCCAAGTGGTTTCCGCCGAAGGTCGTCCCGAGCTGCCCCTTGGCGGGAACAAACTCTGGCGAGATGAGCACGGCTGCCATGGGGAACCCGTTACCTATGCCTTTTGCCACGGTGATGAGGTCAGGCTTGACGCCAAGCCATTGGTGGGCGAAGAACTTGCCGCTACGGCCGTAGCCACACTGTATCTCGTCGCAGATGAGCACCGCGCCATGCTTCTTGCAGGCTGCGGCCAGTCCCTGGGCAAATTCGGGCGTGGCCAGGCGTATGCCTCCCACCCCCTGGATGGCCTCAAGAATGACGGCGCACACATCGCCCTTGGCCAGCTCGCTCTCCCAGGCAGGAAGGTCATTGAGCGGCAGGAAGGTGGTGTGGCCATTGTTGTTGATGGGCGCCACAATCTTCGGGTTGTCGGTAGTCTCCACGGCAAGTGACGTGCGGCCATGGAAAGCGTGCGAGGCGGCCAGTACCCGTGTGCGGCCCGTGTGGAAGCTGGCGAGTTTGAGGGCGTTCTCATTGGCCTCTGCGCCACTGTTGATGAGGAACAGTTGGTAGTCGTCGTAGCCCGACACTCGGCCCAGCCGCTCGGCCAATTGTTCTTGCAAGCGGTTGATGACACTGTTGGAATAGAAGCCGAGGTTACCCAACTGGCGGGTCAGCGCCTCCACATAGTGGGGGTGGCAATGTCCAATGCTGATAACGGCATGACCGCCATACAGGTCGAGATACTCCTGTCCCTTGTCATCCCACACTCTTGTTCCTTTGCCCTTGACGATGTTGACATCGAACAAGGAATACACATCGAATAATTTCATATATATGCTGTCCTCTCAAAGCCCTTCGGACGAGGGTCTATTGTTAAACGAAAGCCCCTCCAGGGAATGGAGGGACGTATGGTGAAATGGATACGCAGCCACCGGCATGGCGCGTCAGAAGGCCGACGGCTTGAGGCCGAGGCCCGCAGTCTCAGGCAGGCCGAACATGAGGTTCAAGTTCTCCACGGCCTGTCCGACAGCACCCTTGAGCAGGTTGTCGATGCAGGCGGTGACGAGGAGCTTGCCGTCGATGATATCGCAGTGGACCAAGGCCTTGTTGGTGTTGACCACCTGTTTCATGTCAAGCGGTTTGTCGACATAGTGCGTGAACGGCTCATCGGCATAGAACGCCTTGTAGCCCGCCACGATGTCCGCCTCCGCCGCATCGGTGTGGAGCACCTCCGTGGCGAAGATGCCACGGGCGAAGTTGCCGCGGTAAGGCAGGAAGTCGACGGCCGCCGTGAGGTGGCCCTGCACCTGTCGTAGGCTCTGCCTGATTTCGGGTACATGCTGGTGGCGGAAGGCCTTGTAGACGCTGAGGTTGTCGGTGCGCCACGAGTAATGGGTGGTGGCGCCCGGCTTGACGCCCGCTCCCGTGGAACCCGTGATGGCGTTGACCATCACGTCGGTCGTGATGAGTTTCATGTGGGCTGCAGGCAGCAGGCCCAGTTGGATGCACGTGGCGAAGCATCCCGGGTTGGCCACGTGCCGCGCCGCGGCGATGCGCTGGCGGTTGATTTCCGGAAGACCGTACACAAAGTCGTGGTTGTCGGGCGTGTAGGGCTTCGTCGGGTCGTAGGCGCCCGGTGCCGCCAGGCGGAAGTCTTGTGCCAAGTCGATTATCTTGACGCGCTCGGGGATGTGGTGCTCGCGCAGAAACGCCTCACTCTTGCCGTGCCCGAAGCAAAAGAAGACCACGTCGACATCGTCGAAGGGCATCTCTGAGGTGAACCGCATCTCTGTGTCCCCATAGAGACCCTCGTGGACATCCGTCAGGAGGTTGCCCGCATTGCTCTCGCTGTTGACAAACACCAGTTCCGCTTCGGGATGGTGGAGCAGCAGGCGGATGAGCTCGCCGGCCGTATAGCCTGCGCCGCCCAGTATTCCTATCTTGATCATTGTTGGTTTGCTTGTTTAGTATTTTGGCATGACGAGCCAAAGGATGATGTAGACCAATATTCCCGGGAAGGCCACGCCGCACACGGAAAGCAGCACATAGGCCAGGCGCACGATGGCGGGATCCCAACCGAAATACTCAGCTATGCCGCCACAGACGCCCGCAATCCAGCGGTCGGATGAGGAGCGTACCAGTCTTTTGTTTGTTGGCATGATAGTGTCTTTTGGGTTGCGTTAACGTTTCTCGTCGGGGTGCATGCCGTAGAAGACACGCAGCGGTGTGGAGGTGATCTTGATGAATCCCTTGGCGTCCTCTGCCGTCCACCCGTGGTTCATCTCGCCATACTCGCCGAGCTTCGACTTGGTGAGGTCGTCGGGCGAGTCGACGCCGACGGTCTGGAAGCCATATGGGCGCAGCTTGAGGATGGCCGTTCCGTTGACGTGGCGCTGCGAACTGGTGAGGAACGCCTCCATGTCGGGCATGACGGGCTCCAGGTACTGACTCTCGTGAAGGAACATGCCATACCAGTTGGCCACCTGGTCCTTCCAGTACTGCTGCCACTTCGACAGCGTGGATTTCTCCAACAGGCGGTGGGCCTCAATGATGAGCATGGGCGCTGCGGCCTCAAATCCCACACGGCCCTTGATGCCAATGATGGTGTCGCCCACGTTGCAGTCGCGACCGATGGCATAGCTGGCGCCAATTTCCTCTATCTTCTGGATGGCCTTCACCTTGTCGTCGAAAGTCTCTCCGTTGACCGCCGCAATCTCGCCCTTGGCGAAGGTGATGCGCAGCTCAGCCTCCGGTTCCTTGGCTGTGACGTGCTTCAAGTAGGCTTCCTCGGGCAGTCCCTGGGTAGGATCGAGCAGTTCGCCTCCGCAGATGCTGGTGCCCCAGATACCCACGTTGTAGCTATACTTCAGCTTGGTGAAGTCGGCGAAGAAGCCATGCTCGTTCAGGTAGTCGACCTCTTCCTTGCGCGAGAGTTCCTTGTCGCGCGTCAGGGTGATGATCTCCACGCCCGGCGCCATGACGAGGAAGGTCATGTCGAAACGTATCTGGTCGTTGCCCGCTCCCGTGGAGCCGTGGGCGATGGCGTCGGCGCCAATCTCCTTGGCATAGCGCGCGATGGCGATGGCCTGGAAGATGCGCTCCGACGACACGGAGATGGGATAGCAGTTGTTGCGGAGCACATTGCCGAAGATCATGTATTT
>DAIOEQ010000213.1:0-4367 GCA_036746215.1 Prevotella sp. | reverse complement strand
CGACTATGGGGCAGGTTTCTATGCCACAACATCTTATGAACAGGCGGAGAGAGGGGTAAAGCGAAGGATGGACGACAGAGGAGTTGCTGCAGGCTATGTGAATGTCTATGAATAGGATGATAAAGCGATAAGAGACATGAAATCGCTCTTTTTTGAAAAACCGACAGAAGAATGGGTGAATTTTGTGATGAAAAACCGTACCGATAAAGACTTCAAGCACAACTATGATATTGTGTATGGTCCAGTGGCAGACGATAGCGTTTATACCCAGTTCATGCTTTATGAAGGCGGCATCATCAGCATGCCGACTCTCATACGGGAGTTGAAAACTTATAAATTGGTTGACCAGTATCTTTTCCACACGGAGAAATCACTGCTTGCCGTTCAATTTGTTGAATCAATAAAAATAGAATTATGACTGCTAAAGTGACACAAGATAACCTATATATGTTTTTGATGCTCTTTCCGTCCCAAAGGCCTATCTCACGCGTATGATGTCCTCCCAGCGCGTGGTGAAGTTATGACTGCGGAAGTCGTGCTTGATGGCATCGCGGAATGAGCCGGCCTTTCCCTTGCCGTGGTCCGCCGTGTATTGCTGGCTTCCAAGCACCACCGTCTCCGCCCCGTTCAACTTGTTGATTTTGTCGATTGACGCCGTGAGTCGCTTCAGCTTGTCACGTTTCCCGGCGTCATAGTCGAGGAAGTTGGTCTGCACCAGGTTCTCGTCGCTGATGGCCGACACGATGACCCCGGCTCGCTTGTACTTGAAACCCTTGATAAAGATGCGTTTCAGCGCCTTCAGCGCCCCGTCGACCACCTCCTGGGTGGAGTTGACCGGTGTGAGCAGCACCTCCATGGCCGAGTTGCTGTATTGGGGCAGGTCCGTGCGGAAACGGTTGGTGTCGATGAAGACCATGATGGATGCGCACACGCTGTGCTGCCGGCGCAGTTTCTCGGCGCAGCGTGCGGCGTAGTTGCTCACCTGCGTGCGCAAGTCCAGCAGGTCGTCGATCATGCCCGGAAACGAGCGGCTGGTGCAGATGCTTTTCTTCGTGGTGAGCTGTTCGGTGGGCACGCAGTCGATGCCGTTCAGTTCGAGCCAGGTGCGCTCCCCTGTGACATGGAGCTCCTTTCTCACCCAGGCGCGCGGTTTCATGGCGAAGTCGTAGGCCGTGTGGATGCCGTAGCCCTCCAGCCGTTCGAGGTGTCGTCGTCCGATGCCCCACACCTCCTTGAGCGGAAAGAGCTTCAGCGCCTTGACGCGTCGCTCCTCGGTGTCGATGACGCAGCAGTGGCGGTAGGCCGGATAGTCCTTGGCAAAGCGGTCCGCACACTTGGCCAGCGTCTTGGTGGGGGCGATGCCGATGCTCACGGGCATGTCCACCCACTTCCATATCTTTTGGTTGAGGCCCTCGCCCCACGCCTTCAGTTGGTCATAGGGCTGGTTGCCGAGCACGCAGAACGCCTCGTCGATGCTGTAACGGTAAAACTCCGGACAAGCGTCGCGGATGATCTCCATGACCCGTTGCGTGATGTCGCCGTAGAGCTCATAGTTGCTCGAGAACACGCCAATCTCCTTTCCGCGGAACCGCTCCGCCATCTGGTAGTAGGGCATGCCCATTGGGATGCCCAGCCGCTTGGCCTCCTTCGACCGTGCCACCACACACCCGTCATTGTTGCTCAGCACCACCACGGGCTTGCCGTTGAGGTCGGGCCGAAACACCCGCTCGCACGAGCAGAAACAACTGTCGCAGTCGCAGATGGCGTAATACTTAGTCGCATTCATCCCCGTCGCGCTTGCCAAACTGTGGGTCTATCTTGAGGAAGGCCGTCACCAAGAACGTCACCGAGCAACACAGGATGACGAAGATGAAGAAATGGCGATAGCCCAGCATCTCCTGCAGGGTGCCCGCAAAGAGCCCCGGCACCATCATTGATAGCGACATCAGGGCCGACGCCAGCGCGTAGTGGCTCGTCTTGAACGCTCCGCGACTATAATAAATAAGGTAAAGCATGTAGGCCGTCAGGCCGAAACCATAGCCAAACTGCTCGATGAACACACAGACATTGATGGCCAACAGGCTCGACGGCAACGTATAACTCAGGAAGACGTAGACCAGCGAAGGCAGGGCGAAAGCGAGCGCCATGGGCCATCGCCACCTGCGCAGGCCGCCGCTGCTGGCCGCGATGCCTCCGAACACACCGCCCAAAGCCACGCCGATGACGCCCACTGTGCCCTGCACCAAGCCAAACTCCTGCGGTGACAGGCCCAAGCCCCCGTTGTGGGCGGCGTCGATGAGAAAGAGCGACGCCACCTTTGACAGCAGTCCCTCGGGCATGCGGAAGAGCATGATGAACAGCAAGGCCGCCACCACCTGCTCCTTCTGCACAAACGTCCGGAACGTGTTGGCGATCTCCCGCCAGATGGTGCGGGCGTTGATGCCCGGCCGCGTCACATCCTCCGCCGGGCGGGGCAGCACTTGGCTGTGCCACAGCCACAGGAGCAGGAACAGTCCCGCCACGCCATAGAACATCAAGCTCCACGAGTAGGCGATGCTGTTGCGGAAGATCACCTGCAGGTTGCCGGCGGCCATCACCAGGACCCCTTGCCCGAAGATGGTGGCCAGGCGGTCGAACACCGAGCGGATGCCCATGAACCACGCCTGCTGGTGGCTGTCGAGCCCCAGCATGTAGAAACCATCGGCGGCGATGCAATGGAACGCCCCTGAGAAGGCCATGACCCAGAAGAAGAACAGCGTGCCCTGCATCCACAGCGCCGTGGGAATGGTGAAGGCGACGCCGCCCAGCGCCGCGCCGAGCAAGAGCTCAGTGGCTATCACCCACCAGCGCTTGGTCTTGATGAGGTCCACGAAGGGGCTCAGCACGGGTTTCAGCACCCACGGCAGGTAGAGCCATGACGTGTAGAAGGTGATGGCTCCATTGCTCAGTCCGAGTTGCTTGTATAAGATGACAGAGATGCTCATGACGGCCACGAGGGGCAAGCCGTCGCTGAAAGCCAGCGTCGGAACCCATAGCCAGGGCGATCGTTTATGGTGTTGCATGATGATGAAGAGTCCTTACTGATATGATTTTGTTATGGTGGCGCCGGGATAGTAGTGGGCCAGGATCTCGTCGTAGGCGTAGCCGCGCTCGCCCATCACCGCCGCGCCTATCTGGCAGAGCCCCACGCCGTGGCCCCATCCGGCTCCCGTGAGCACGAAGCGGGCGGGGACGCCCCTGTCGTCGGTGCCCTCCTTGTCCACCACGAAGGCCGAACTGTAGAGGTGGGTCTGGCTCAGCGCGCGCCGTATCTCCAGTTCCTTGCCGAGGATGAGCGTGCGGTGGGTGCCCACAATCTTCAAGGTCACGAGACGTCCGCTCTTTCCCCGCTCCAAGGGTGCCAGGTCAAGAATGTCGCCAAAGTCGATGTGTAGTTTCTCGCGGAGCAATGACGCCAGCTCACGCTGCGTGTAGGCCACCTGCCAACGATAGAAGTCGGTGGTTTCCTGGTCATAGTCGTTGAGCACCTGTGAGAGAATGGCCTTGTCGGCCGTGTTGCAGAAGCTCTCCGGTCGCGTGCGTATCCAGCGTTCCGCCTGGTCCTCCTGTGTGAGGTCGGGTAGGGTAGGAGCCTGCTTGCCGGCAGCGGTCAGGGCAGCCAGGCGAGGCGGCAGCCAGTCGCGCACGGCGCGCAGGTAGCGCTTGGCGCTGTCCTCCCAGCAGTACTGGAACTCCTCCGTGGCACCCCCGCAGCACTTCGAGAAACGCGCGTCGCAGATGGTGTCGCCGTCTGTCAGGATCTGCCCGCGTGTCTGGCGGATAGCCTCAGCCACGTGCGGGCTTGTCTCTTTCGTGATGCCTTGGTAGCGCTGGCAGTGGTCGTCGGCACACACGTCGAAGAGCGTGTGGTCCTCGCGGTCATACCAACGGATGATGGTGTCGTCGCCCTCCACAAATGAGGGGCGGTAGGCCGGTTCACCAGCAGCTGCTTGGCGTTTCTCCATCTGGGCCAACAGCCACGACCGCGAGATGACGGCGTGTGCCTTGAGCAACTGCAGGCTCGACGTGGCGCTCATCTCACTCGATATCACACTCTCGAGATATTGTTCCACCGGCAACTCGTTGATGGCCCATATCTTGCCGCCATCGACCACGAGCCGCAAGGAGCCCCGGAAGGTCTGCGTCTCCTTGCGCTCCCAGTGGAAGTTGACGCCGATGGTCACGTCCTTCAGCGAGAACGACGCCTCGGGCGTCGTGGGCCGGAAGGCCAGTTCGCGGTGGCGTGCGCCTTGCCACATGATGGCCCCCTCGAGGAACGTGGCCGCCTGGTCTCCCAGGACCTGTGAGCCGTTTACCTCATAGGGCTT
>DAIOEQ010000212.1:3118-4470 GCA_036746215.1 Prevotella sp. | reverse complement strand
CATTGAGTCTACTGGGGCGACCCAGACCAGGGCGTGATGATGGTGCGGTCACGGTCTGTCGATGGGCCTTGGTCTGCGCCCGTTTGTGTGGTGCGTGGAAAGGGTATGATTGATCCCTGCCCGCTGTGGGACGACGATGGCCGATGCTACTTGGTCAACGCTTGGGCCAACAGCCGGTCGGGTTTCAACTCTGTGCTGACCCTTCGTGAGCTCTGTGCTGACGGCACGAGTGCCATTGGTGATCCTGTGATTGTTTTCGACGGCGGTAGCGTGAACCATACGACCGAGGGGCCGAAGCTCTACAAGCGCGACGGATGGTACTGGATACTCTGCCCGGCGGGTGGCGTGGAACGCGGATGGCAGCTTGCCATGCGTAGTCGCAGCCCTTATGGGCCCTACGAATGGAAACGGGTGTTGCAGCAGGGCAAGAGCGGAATCAATGGCCCCCACCAAGGAGGATGGGTCCACACGGCTCAAGGCGAGGATTGGTTTGTCCATTTCCAGGACCGAAGGGCCTATGGTCGCGTGGTGTGGTTGCAACCTGTTGATTGGTCAAGTGGTTGGCCCATTATGGGAAAGCAAGGTGAGCCTTACACTCGTTACCGCAAGCCCAAGTCGACCTTGACCGTCATCATGAACCCTCAGGAGAGTGATGAGTTCAACGCCCCACAGTTGGGCAAGCAGTGGCAGTGGCAAGCCGACTATGATCAGGGCTTTGGTATGCCTACGGCCGATGGCCACTTCCGTTTGTTCACTTTCCGCCTGCCGAGCCTTGGTGCCGAGCAAAATCTTTGGAACGTACCCAATCTCTTGTTGCAGAAGACACCGGCGGAGCGCTTTGTGGCCACGGCCAAGGTGCGGTTGGCCGCCAAGAACGACCGCCAGTCGGGTGGCATCATCATGATGGGGCGTGGCTATTCGGCCCTGGTCGTGACACGTCTTGGTGGCGAGTTTGTGTTGCGGCAACTGATGTGCGACAGGGCTGAGGAGGGTGATGTCGAAAAATCGACGGTTCTTGCCCGCATAAACCCCACGTCTTGCGACACCATTCCCTATCATCCCGCCATCTATTGCGACATTTATCTGCGCATGCATGTGAACGACGGCAAGGTGCGTTTTGCCTACAGCCCTGATGGTAAACACTATCAGTACATCGGTGAGGCGTTCACCATGCGTCCGGGCAAGTGGATTGGCGCCAAGATGGGTCTGGTGGCCGTTGAGGACAATGCTTCGGGCGACAAGGGACTATTAGATGTCGATTGGTTTCGCGTCACGCGTGAAACCAAATGATTATTATGATGAAGCCGCCAAGGACACTTGGTCCTTGGCGGCTTTTTCGGCTATTACGTTGG
>DAIOEQ010000212.1:0-3108 GCA_036746215.1 Prevotella sp. | reverse complement strand
CGCTTGTTGAGTTGCAAGGTCAGCTTTCCGATGAAGATGCCGCTTTTTCCATTCTGGTCCACGGGCACGGGCTTGCCGTCAAGGTTGTTGACGTAGCGCAGAGTCTTGAAGTAGGTGTGGCTGTGGCCGCCGAGCACGAGGTCTATGCCGCGCGTGTGGCTGATCACCTCTTGGTCGCCCATGCCCTTCTCTTCCCATCCCAGGTGAGACAGGCAGATGACGAGGTCGCATTTCTCCTTGTGCAGCAGGTCGGCCATCTTCTGTGCCGTCGATACGGGATCCACGTATTGTGTCTTGCCGTAGTTGCGCTGGTCCACAAGTCCTGCGAGCTTGGGCGCCAGGGCGAACACGCCAATCTTCAGGCCCTTGTGGTGAAGGATGACGTATGGCTTGACAATGTGTTGAAGATCATACTCTGAGAAGATGTAGTTGGAGCAGATGATGGGGAAGTTGAAGTGCGAGAAGACGCGTGCCATGTTCTCCAGTCCGAAGTCGAACTCGTGGTTGCCGATGGTGCCCGCCGCGTAGCCCATCTGGTTCATCAGTCCCACTTCCACGTCGCCCTTGAAGAGCGTGTAGTAGGGCGAGCCCTGCGAGAAGTCGCCGCTGTCGAAGAGTAGCAGGTCGGGGTCCTTGGCCCGCTCCTCGTGAAGCATGGCGATGCGGCGGAGAAATCCGCCTCGACCAGCCTGTAGCGTGTCGGCCAGTGCGGAGCTGAGCGGCATGATGCAGGAATGGGTGTCGTTGGTGTGCAGGATGGTCAGCGTGCGCTGGCCGAAGGCCGTGGCCACACAGAGCATCAGTGTGGCAATGGTCATCAAAAGTTTATTTTTCATAGGTGATTCTCCCTTCCACTTGTGCGCTGACGGCCTTACCCTCAGCGGCTTGTTGCTTGAAATAGTTGACAATGATGTGCCTGACATCGTTCTCCTCGCCCTGTGGCGACACCTCGTTGGTCTTAGCCTTGAACGCGTCGAGGTGGTCGTTTCCCTGTGCCAGGTAGTCGAGCGTGGCGATGCGGTAGGTGGCGTTGGGGTCGATGGGCTTGCCGTGGAGGGTGACCGAGCGCAATTGCCTGTCGGCCGTGATGACCATCTTTACGCCGTGGCTCACGCCCTCGCCTCCCACGCGCGCCATCTCGCTGAAGAGTTGCATGGTCTTCTCGCCGGTGAGCGTGAGGAAACAGATGTGGTTCTCAAACGGGGCCACGTCGAGCACGTCACCGTATGTGACATCTCCCTCGGCAAAGGCGGCGCGGATGCCTCCCATGTTGTAGACGCCGAAGTCGGGCTTCTCGCCAAAGGCTTGTCCGCCCCACACCAGGATGTCGGCCAGCAGGTTGCTCTCGTCGCTCTCGGGCCGATGTGCGGCCATGTAGTGGTCCACGCGGCCTACGACAGGACTCATGATGGAGTCGACCCTCTGCTTGTAGGGCGCCAGGAAAGCGGCGGCCTGCTTGTCGGGGTGTGCGTCGTAGCGCTGGTCCACGAGAATGCGTGTGCGTTCCACGCCTGCCAACTGGTAGTGCGACTTGCAGGCGGTGAGCAGCAAGGGCAGGGCCAGCGAGGCTAAAAAGTATTTTTTCAACATAATCATTTGTTTTTTGCTCTGCAAAGGTACACATTCTTTGCCGCTTGGCTGTGGAAGACGCATGAATAAAATGTTAAAAAAGAAAGTTTTTAGCCTTTCCATATAATCTGTTTGGCTGAAAAGCCGTACCTTTGCACCGCTTTTCGGCCTGACCGCTGGTTGAGGGATGAGTCCTCATGCTACGTCGGGTTGGTGAGACAAACAATTTTTAATCAAAACAACAATGGATTTAATTAAAGTTGCTGAGGAAGCATTTGCAACCGGCAAGCAGTTCCCCACTTTCAAGCCGGGTGACACTGTGACTGTCGCTTACAAAATCGTCGAGGGTAACAAACAGCGTATTCAGCTCTATCGCGGTGTGGTCATCAAGATCAACGGCGAGGGCAACAAGAAGCGTTTCACCGTCCGCAAGATGTCTGGAACCGTGGGTGTGGAGCGTATCTTCCCCCTGGAGTCGCCCAGCATCGACTCTATCGAGGTCAACAAGCACGGTAAGGTGCGTCGCGCTAAGCTTTACTATCTGCGCAAGCTCACTGGTAAGGCTGCCCGCATCAAGGAGAAGCGCGTGATCACCAACGCTTAATCCTTTGCTTGAGATTGCCGCCCCTTGTGGTGTGGCGAACAAGATTAAAAACAGGAGGTAAACATTCCGTCGGGTTTGTTTGCCTCCTGTTTGTGTTTGTGGCGTATTATCAGCAAGCTAAAGACCTATTCCGTTTGAAAAGTATGCTGTTTTTGCTTCGTTTTCCCGGAGGTTTCTCTTTTTAAAGGTTTAGTTCGTGGCAATTTGATGCAATATGTGCGTTTTTATATCGAAATGGTGTTTTTTGCCACAAATTCTTGCAGTCTTAAATATTTTTGCTAATTTTGCCAGCGTATTAATTTTAAAGTATTAGCGTATGAAGAAATTAATCGTAGTTTTGTTTTTGGGTGCTCTGTCTTTCGTGACATCGAGCTTTGCGCCTGTGAGCAGTGAGACCGCTGTTCAGAATGTTGATGGCGAGGTTACAACTTGCCCTGCTTGTGGATGTAAAGTTACACTTTATGACACTAAGACTGAGCTTTTCTCTTGCCCAAAGTGTGGCTGTCAGTGGAAGAAAACCGGTAGCTCTAGTACTGTAGTGGTGATAGTCTCGCCACCAACAACCCCAGATCCTACAAGCATAAAGTAGGGTAGCAATCCTGTGCTTCAGACAATCAGCAAGGCATAATTTTCTTACTGATCGTCTTTATTTTATTTTTAACGCCAAGAATGTAGTCGCATGAAATCTAAAATTTTCTTCCTTTTGTCATTAATAATGAGCCTTTGTGCCCTTCCCGCGTTCGCGCAGGATGGCAAGCTGCCTGTGAGGGGCAGCGTCATGGATGCGTCAGGAGAAGTGTTGGTGGGTGCTCACTTGAGCTTTGCGCCAATCAGCAGTCCAGACCAGAAGACTGATGTGGTGAGTGGCAAGGATGGGCATTTTGAGGTGCGGCTGCCTTTAAACTATTACACGCTGCGTGTGACCTACACAGGCT
>DAIOEQ010000211.1:2725-4509 GCA_036746215.1 Prevotella sp. | reverse complement strand
GCCCGAGCCGCGCGCCATGCCGAAGAGGGCGATGTCGCAAGCGTAGCTCTGCGGGTTGTCGGCGCACACCAGGCTCAGCAGGGTCGACTTTCCGGCACCGTTCTGTCCGCTGAGCACCCAGTGCTCGCCGTTGAGAACCGTCCATGAGAGGTCCTTGAGGATGGTGCGCTGGCCATAGCGGATGCTGGCGTTGCGCATGCGGACCACCTCGTGGCTGTGGAACTCATGGTCGGCGTAGGGCAGGTGGAGGATGGCGTCCGCCTTCTCCTGGCTCAAGACATGGGCCGGGGTGGGCGCGCGGTGAGACAGGTATTCGTCGAGACTGACCTTTGGGTGGACGGTCATGCCGCTGACCTCCACCACCTGGTGGATGAAGGGCGGTATGTCGTCGCTCTTCGAAAGCACCAAGACAACCTGCAGGCCCAACTGTGAGGAGAGCGTCGCCAGCAACTCGCGCAACTGCTCACGCGTCTCGGCGTCGAGCCCGATGAAAGGGTTGTCCATGATGAGCACGCGCGGCTGGGACAGCAACACCTCGGTGAGCTTCAGCTTGCGCAGCTCGCCGCTCGACAGCGAGATGATGTATTTCTCCAGCGAGGGGCCCATGCGGAAGAGGTCGTAGAGGCGTCTTTGTAGGGCGCGGCGCTCCGGCGTGTCGTCGCCAGCCAGGGCGTAGGCTTTCTCCAGGCGTGTCGCCACGGTGGGCGTGGAGGCGTCTATCTCCTGCTGGTTCCAGCGCTGCTGCAGGTAGTAGGTGCGGTCGTTGTCGCCGCCGTAGGCGTCGCGGAAGGTGACATACTTGATGTTGTCGGACACCAGCGGCTTGGCGCTGGGCGAGAAGTCGTAGTCGGGGTCGCGGCCCAGCAGCGGATGGCGACCGATGATGATGTCGACCAGCATCGACTTGCCGCCGCCGTTGGGGCCTACGATGGCCATGTTCTCACCCTCGTCGAGCGTGAAGTTGACAGGCTGCGCCATGCGCCATGCGGGCATGCGCGTCACACCGTTCTCTATGTTGATGACGTGTTTCATGTTACTTGTTGGAAATGCGTTCCTGGTGACTTCTCACATAGTCTTTCCAGTTGTGGTAATGGTGCGCTCCCGTGTCGGGCTTCGACAGTTGCAGAAAATGGCAATAGGCCGCCCCAAGGGCGTCGGTGGCATCCATGAACTTGGGCAGGTCGTCCTTGGAGAAACGCAAGATGCGCTGCAACATGTCGGCAACCTGTTCCTTGGACGCTTGTCCCTGTCCGGTGATGGCCATCTTGATTTTCATGGGAGCATACTCGTGGATGGGCACGTCGTGGCGGATGGCGGCGGCGATGGCCACACCCTGCGCCCGTCCGAGCTTGAGCATCGACTGCACGTTCTTGCCGAAAAATGGTGCCTCGATGGCCATCTCGTCGGGCAAGTATTCGTCGATGATGCCCGTGACACGCTCGAAAATCTTGCCCAGACGCAGGTAGGGGTCGCTCATGCGATGCAAGTCGATGACACCCATGGTCATCATCTCCGCCTTGTTGCCCCTGACGCGCAGCAGGCCGTAGCCCATGATGTTGGTGCCTGGGTCAATGCCGAGAATGATTCTCTCTGGTTTCTCCATGCGCGGGAGGCTTAGCGGTCGAGGTAGGGATTGCACGCCAGTTCGTTGCCCACGGTGGTCTCACGGCCGTGCCCCGGCAGGATGCGGGTGTCGTCGTCCATCTGGCAAATCATGCGAAGGCTCTGGATGAGCATAAACATCGAACCGCCAGGGAGGTCGGCGCGCCCCACGCTGTTGTGGA
>DAIOEQ010000211.1:1450-2715 GCA_036746215.1 Prevotella sp. | reverse complement strand
GCCGCAGGAACCAGCGAAGAGCGTGTCGCCGGAGAAGGCCACCTTCTCGTCCTTCGACCAGTAGAACACGCCGCCGGGCGTGTGGCCGGGCGTCTCGATGATGTCGAGCGTGTGGGTGCCAAAGGTTATCTTGTCGCCGGCGTCGAGGTAGCGGCCCACGGGGGCGAGGTCGCTGTCGGCCAGTTGCTGACGCATGATGAGCTGGGCCTGCTCGGGGAGGCTGGTAATCAGCTTTTCGTCGGCCTTGTGCACCTCCACCTTCAGCCCCCAGGTGTCGAAGACAAAGCGGTTGCCGATGTTGTGGTCCACGTGGCCGTGGGTGGCCAGCAGGTGCACGGGCTTCAGGTGGTTGGTCTCTATGTAGTCTTGGAGGGCCTGGCGCTCAGCCGGAAACTGTGCGCCGCAGTCGATGATGACGGCCTCCTGGGTGTCGTCGCTCACCACGTAGCAGTTCTCCTGTATGACGTTGCATACAAAGCGTTTGATCTGTAACATAATCTTTTTGTTGGTGAAAGGTGTCCGCTTGTCGTCAGATGGGCAAGTAGAGCACATATTTCTCGGCGAACCACTCGTCGTCGAAGAGGTCGCTGATGGGTGTCTCCTGTATGAGCTTGGAGAAGGGACGTGTCTCGTCGCCGATGTTGCCGCCCTTGAGCACGAAGAGACCGTTGGGGTAGGCGTTGTGCTGTGTCTTGCTGATGTTCTTGCGTACGATCTTCACGAGGTCGGGCAACGGCATGACGGCGCGCGACACCACGAAGTCGAACTTGTCTTTCTCTTCCTCACCCCTGCGGTGCACGGCCTCCACGTTTGTCAGTCCGATGGCGTCGGCCACCTCTTGCGCCACACGAATCTTTTTGCCCGTTCCGTCGATGAGCCGAAAGTGGCAGTCGGGAAACAGGATGGCCAGGGGGATGCCGGGGAAACCTCCGCCTGTGCCGAAGTCGAGTATGCGGGTCTGGGGCTTGAAGTGGCACACCTTGGCGATGGCCAGCGAGTGGAGCACGTGGTGCGTGTAGAGGTTGTCGATGTCCTTGCGCGAGATGACGTTGATCTTGCTGTTCCAGTCGCGGTAGAGCGCGTCGAGCGCCTCAAGCTGCTGGCGCTGCTTGTCGGTGAGGTCGGGGAAATATTGTATGATGTGTTGCATGCTTGCTTATTTTTTGCGCTTCAGGTCGGCCAACTGCTTGTTGGTGAGTGTCACGCGAATCTCGCCTGCGGCGTGTGGGGCCACTTCGTCCTGCACCCACATGGTGGACTTCCGC
>DAIOEQ010000211.1:0-1440 GCA_036746215.1 Prevotella sp. | reverse complement strand
GGCCACTTCGTCCTGGCAGTAGATGAAGGTGATGCCCTTGCTGGTGATGATGTAGTTCTTGGGGATGTAGACGGCCATGTCCATAAAGATGCCAGTGCTGTCCTGCAGTTCCTGGAGGCTTTTGGCCTTGAACTGCCATATCAGTTCGGACATAATCTTCAGCGTCAGCGGACCCTCGTAGCCCGGACGCAGGATGTCGGCCAAGGTGACGGGGGCTCCCGTGTACTTGTTGAAGTTGCGCGCCCATGTGATGGCCTGTCCGTGTGCGCCCCCATCATAATAATAGGTCTCCGCCACATAGTTGACAATGTTGTCGGTGCCCTGCTCGACCTTTGTGCGGACGGTGTAGGAACGGTTGTAGGACGGTGAGAACGAGGGGTCTTCCTTGAAGAGCTCCGTGTAGTCGGCCAGGTACATCTTGCGGTAGTTGGCCGCCATCTTGTCGAGAGCCTTCTCCATGTAGGTCTTGGGCGTGAGGCCTTTGGTGACACTGGGGCGCAGTCCCGTTCCGAAGTCGCTCAACAGTAGGTCTGAAGAGAGCAGAGCCTTGTTGATGCGCCATGCCGCGGCGACGGATAACGTGTCATCGTTGAGGGGCTTGGCGTATGCGATGTGGAGCGATAACTCGGCACTCGGCATGTCGCCGCTGGGCTTGAGATGAGCCATGGTGTCGATGGTCACCGAGTCGAATGTCACGCCTGCGGCCTGAGAGGTGGCGGAGGCTTGACGCTGGCAACTGGCCATGACGGCAAGCAGCAGTAGCAGGGCTGAGAATAGTTTCTTCATGTCGTGTGCCTTTTCTTGTTTTCTAATTGGTGCAAAGTTACGACAATTATTTGTATCTTTGCGCACAAAAAACTAAATATAATGAAAAAGGCAGCATTATTTGACCTCGATGGCGTGGTGTTTGACACCGAGCCACAGTACACGGAGTTCTGGGGTTCGGTCTTCCGTCGCTATTATCCCAATCAGCCGGGGTTGGAACAGAAAATCAAGGGATCGACACTCGTGCAGATTTATGACCTCTACTTTGCGGGGCGCGAGGACGACCAGGCCCGCATCACAAAGGAACTCAACGACTTTGAGCGACATATGCAGTATATCTATGTGGCAGGCTTTGAGAAGTTTATGCATGACCTGCGAAGTCGGGGCGTGAAAACGGCCGTGGTGACCAGCAGCAATGTGGAGAAGATGCTTAATGTCTATCGGGCGCATCCCGATTTCCCCCAGCTCTTCGACGCGGTGCTCACCAGCGAGGACTTCTCGAAGAGCAAACCCGATCCGGACGGCTATCTCAAGGGAGCTGCCCGACTGGGTTTTACTGTCGGTGAGTGCGTCGGCTTTGAGGACAGCGTGAATGGCCTCAAGGCGCTCAACGCCGCCAAGATGTTCACGGTCGGGCTCGACACCACCAATCCGCGCCACGTCGTGGAACGCGGG
>DAIOEQ010000210.1:2638-4520 GCA_036746215.1 Prevotella sp. | reverse complement strand
GAACGATCACGAAGACGAGGCTGACAGCCTGTTGGCCGCCCTAAGCGGGCGATGCTTGCGCCCGGGCAACGACACTGCCAAGATCATGTATTATGGCGACATGGGATACCTGATGATGAAGCAAAAGAATTACATCGAGGCCATCACTTATTTTCAACAAGTGCCCATGTTGAGTGAAACATCGAATCTTAAGGGCATAGATTACCTCAGCTCATTCTTGTCGCTGGGCATGTGTTACCAGCGCCTTGGACAAGACAGCTTGGCCGAGAAATATTACCGGACAGGACTGTTGAAAACTTTGGCTTTGGACAAGCAATCAAGTATCGTCTCATCCTTTTATCTCAATTTGGGCCAACTGTATGAAGACCGGGGCGACAGCGTGCTCGCCCGTATGTGTTATGACTGCATCGACCCCAAGCAATATTTCAATTTGCGGGACGCCAAGGCCGGCTTCCTGTCCGAAGACGGCGAAACCGAAGCGATACGCCTACGAAAGAAGGGCGACTTTGAGCCATGCATACCCATCTACGACAGGCTCCTCGCAAGGGTCAGGAAGTTGATTGGCACACAAAACGAGGACTATGCACGGTTGCTTTATTCCAAAGGGCTTGTCTTGGACTTCAACATGGGGCGCGCGCAGGAAGCCAAGCCCCTCTTCAAGGAGCTGTTTGACATGCGCGACTCGCTGCCCCAATTCAACATCGACATCCTGGAGGGAACGGCCCGTTACTTGAAGATACTGGCCGAAGAAGCCGACACGACACAGGTGGACTCGCTGTTTCCCATTGCGCTTGATTATGCTTTAAGTTCAGGTGACCAACGAAATGTCAGCCAGCTCTACCGGCTGGTGGGCAACGGTTACTATTGGACCCGCCATTACCGCAAGGCCATTCCATACTATGAGAAGTATGCCACGTTTGAGCAAAGGGAGTCAGGGCTCTCCTATCTGGAAATTCCCAACATGCTGGGCGTCTGCTATCTCAACACGGGTGAGCACGACAAGGCAAGAGAGCTATTGGCCAACTTGATTGCGACATATCGGAGCGACATAGAAGGAAATCCCGACATGAAAATAGCGATCTTCCACAATTACGGGAAGTCACTGATGCTCGGCGGACAATACAAGGAAGCCGCCAGCTTCTTGGAGACAGCCAACGAGGCATACAAGGTTGCCTTTGGCAAGGACAACCCACAAACTTTAGAATCCCTCGAAGAATGCAAAAAGCACTATTGACCCTCCTGCTGATGTGGACAGTCTTCTCACCGGCCCACGTGCAGGCGCAAGAAAGCTATGAGACCTGGGACAATATTCTCCAGGGCGTTGACAACGGTGAGCGGGAGGCTGTCACCCATCTCCTAAAGATGAAAAAACAAATCGAGGACGATGACAAGTGGACCTCAAAAGCACGTCAAGACTACATAAACATGGTGCAATTGCTATGTGGCTACTTTGGACGCGAAGGCCTTTTCAAAGAAGAAGAAACGCTCCTCCATGATGCCATCAGGCTCTTCAGCTCTCGTGACACGGTGTACAACAATCTGCAGATACGCCAACTATGGACGAATCTCACGGCCATGCTGATTCAAATGAAGGACGATGATGCGGCCTTGAATTACGGCTCACAAACGATGTCATTGTATGAAGCCGCAGCAGACCATGGAGTGGACTATAGCGTGTTGTGCATGAACCTTGGCAGGGCATATCTTGACAAAGGCGAAATCCTAAAGGCCAAGCTCTACGTGGACGAGGCATTGGAAGGGATGCGGAAAGAGAAAACAAAAGGAGAGCAGACAGATATCGTCTATTACACGATGCTTTGCCTGAGAGGTCTGATCCATTTAAGCCTGGGGCAACAGGAACGCTCGATAGCCGATTTCAAGG
>DAIOEQ010000210.1:0-2628 GCA_036746215.1 Prevotella sp. | reverse complement strand
CCCTGGCTATTATGTCACACTTTGTCTCAGTGGCCTGATTGCCACTAATCTGCGGCAATACGAACGCGCAATAGCCTATTTCAAGGAGGTGGTGGAACATTCTGCCCCCGGCAACCTCATATCACCCTATTACGTGGCGCTCAACAATTTGGCAAACGTGTATTTGGCATCAGGCAAAGTGAGCGAAGGCGTCAATTTGCTCAAGGCCGTGGATGCCAAAACGCATGACTTATATTGTTACAAATACCAAAACCTGGCTTTGGCTTACATGATGCAGGGCAATAATCCCCTAACGGCGGAATGCCTTGAAAAGTACAACCGGGAAACACTGGCCGGCACGCTTCGCGTCATCGCTAACTTCTCGGAGGTGGAGCGCGAAGCTTATCTTTCTGCGACAAGCTGGCAATCCATCGTGGAAAACAACTGCATTGCCGCAAAAGTCCCACAAGCCATCAGGGAGGCCTACGACATGAACGTCATCACCCGCATCCTGTCCCTATACATCAACAGATACCTGCGACTGGCATACCATGACACACCGGGCTTTCACGACTGGCAAGCGTTACAGCAAGCGCTCCTTGCCAAGAATCTTTCAAGCGCCAAACAAGACGACATCCGCCTGGCCATCATGAGCCTGGAGAAGCAAATGCTTCGGACTGACACCGCGCTGACCAGCAGGATTCCTGTCGGCGACTGGACATTCGATAAGGTCGCAGGCACTTTGCAGAAGAATGAGGCGCTCATCCTGTTTTGCTATGTGCCCTACCTGAAGGCGCTCCATGATATGGAGCCATGCTATGGGGCCTTCGTCATCCGGAAGGGTGACAAGCGACCCGCACTCATCAGACTGGGGAATGCGCACGAAATCAGCAGCCTCTTTGTCAGCCAGGACAACACACCCGATTTTCTCTCTGGGGTCTACTCCGCGGAGAACGCCCAACAGCTCTACCAACTGTTGTGGCAGCCGCTGGAGCAACATCTCACGAAAGGCGACCGAGTGTATTATTCATTGGCCGGCGACCTGTCGTGCCTCAGCCTGGGCGCCCTCGCCGACAGGAAAGGCTCACGGCTCAAAGACAAGTACGACTTGGTCTTGCTCTCCTCGCCCACGGAGAAGGACAGCGTAACGAGGACACTGAAGCCCACCGACTTTGTCGTTTTCGGCTCGCCGGCATTCGACCTCTCGCCCAGCGACATGGCCGCCAACGCATCGAAGTATGAGCGGTTTAGCGGCGTGGACATCTCGCATGACTTGCGTCTCCGGGGCGACCATCTGCGGGGCGACTGGCAGCCCATACCAGGCACGCGCAAGGAAGCGGAGACCATCGTGTCGCTCATGGGCGCCAAGGGCGTAGAGACCAAGGCGCTGCTGGGCAAAGACGCCAGCGAGGAGGCCTTCAAGTCTCTCAGCGGCCACTCGCCCGCCATTCTGCACGTGGCCACACACGGGTTTGCCATCTCCACCATGAAGGAATATTACAACAGTCCCTTTGCGCAGTCGGTCTACAGCGTCAGTCCCAACAACACCCAAATGGCCTGGTCGGGCCTGGTCTTGGCCGGGGGCAACGCCACATGGAGGGGCGACACGCTACCAGACGGCGTGGAGGACGGCATCCTGACCGCCAACGAGATCGCGCGGCTTGACCTCTCCGGCACCGACCTCGTGGTGCTGTCGGCCTGCGAGACCGGGCGTGGGCACATCGACCTCGTCGATGGCGTGTGGGGCTTGCAACGGGCCTTCAAGCAAGCGGGCGCGAAATCCATCCTGATGACGCTGTGGAAAGTGTCTGACGACATCACGGCCCTGTTCATGGAACAATTCTACCGAAACCTCCTTGACGGCAAGACGGTGAGGCAATCGGTCCGCAAGGCGCAAGACTACCTGATTGCCCACGGCGCGAGCGACCCCTTCTACTGGGCTCCGTTTGTCGTGATGGATTAGCCTGGTTTGGCGAGCCGACAGCCACGCCAAACCATCCACAGCAAGTGCCAGACAGATGCTAAGCAAGCGCCGAACAAGTGCTAAATAGAGCTAACGCAAGGCGGGTTTCGGCGGAAAAGCTTGTGTATGTCAACTATTCTTACTACCTTTGCACCGCATTTAAGAATCGTCACAGCCGCCCACAGGGTTTCCGGGTCGGTTGTGTCGCAGTAGTCAACAGGCATCCAGGCTCAACGATGATGCTCATTATTCGCAATGTTGAAGCCGCGGGACCAATGACAGATCCATTTGTTCAGAGCATAGGCCAGAGCCCTTGTTTCGCCCAGCCCATGCAGCCCAGGTGCCATAAAACAAACAACATGAGGTTTACAACAAAGAGCAAAAAGATTGTATTGACAGTATTATTATGGATTTTCCCCTACGTCCTGTTTGCGGCGGGCGACAGCGCCACAGCGCAAGACGACATGGACTGGTCTCCAGTGATGGACGCCATCATCCAAGTGGAAAGCGAGGGAAACACGCGCGCCGTGAGGGGCAACTCCGTGGGAGCCATGCAGATCACGCCCGTGCTGGTGGCCGAATGCAACAGCATCCTCAAGCGTCGGAAGAGCAAGAAGCGCTTCTCGCTCCGCGACCGCCTCAGCCTGGCCAAGTCGAAGGAGATGTTTCTCCTCATCCAGTCGTTC
>DAIOEQ010000209.1:2152-4530 GCA_036746215.1 Prevotella sp. | reverse complement strand
TCCTTTGTTGCAACAACTTGCAATTTGGCAGCCGACGGCTGCCAAATTAAATACGGTCTCCAATACTCGTAAAATGTTCGCATATTACGAATGCTCCTCGCTGAAAAGCCCCGCAATCCTGGAAGCTCACGCCGTAGTTGTTCACTTATGCGTTCAATAATAGACGTGCCCCATTTTTCATTCCGAGAACGTTCTGATATATAAGCGCCAATTCCGAAATTCAAAGACAATTCTTCACCTGTCACCATTCTTGCTGCCCGGTATTGGCTTTGCAGTATGGCTTCTTTTATGTCTCTTACGGCCTGCCTATATTGAGGTGTTGTTGTTTCCATTTACATCTTACTTATGCGCAAATTTAGCATTTTTATTGTGCCAAACAAAATAATACGCACAAAAAATGTAATTGTCTCATCAGATAAGCCCTTATTAAAGTCAAGAAAAGCCATCCTCCCACAAGGGGAAGATGGCTTGGATGGTTGTCCTAACCTGTCTCCACGGCTTAGGGGAAACAGGCGAAAGGGACTGTCTTACTTCACGACAATCTTCTTGCCGCCCTGGATGTAGATGCCCTTAGGCAAGCCCATCAGGGTCTTGGCGCTCTTGCGGACCAACTGGCCGTTGAGGGTGTAGACGTCGGCAGAAGCCTTGGCTGCGGTCTTCACGCCACCGATGCCGGCGACCACAGCGTCCATCTCCTCCTTCGTGGCGAAGACCTGGATGGTCTTGTCGGTGTAGAACGTCTCATCGTTGGCGGTCTCATAGTAGAGATAGTAGGCGCCGACCTCCGTCGGAATCCATGTCACCTCCACCGTGGTGGTGTCGCCCGGTGTGAGCGCGCCCGAGTAAGCATAGTAGGGATCAAGGTCGCCAAACTTGCTCTCATCCTCGGCGTTCTCATAGCCCAGGTAGACATAGAAGTTCTGGATGGTGCCGCTTGTGCCCGTGTGGACGAAGTTCACGTCGATGGTCTTCTCCTGGCCAACGTATGCGTACCACACGCTGTCGCAGGGAACGAGGGTGATGGCCGTGTCGCGGTCGGCCTCAATCTCAGCCACGTTGAACATGGCCGAACGGATGGTGTCGCCCGTCAGCTGGTCGGCGAGGAAGGCATAGTAGGTGCCCGTCTTCGCAAACTTCAGCGTGAAGCGGTAAGCGTCGCCCGTCAGCGTGTCGCCGGCGGCGATGGCCGGACAGGTCCAGTCATAATAGCTCTCATTGGAACCGCTGGCGTCGGTGGTGTTCACCCAGCCCACGGTGACGGTGTGGCTCTTGATGTCCACCTTGCCCTTGTTGACCAGGGTGATGTAGAAGGCACGGCCCACGCCAGGCTCAAGGTCGCTGTTGTCGTCGGCCTCGAAGGAACCGGTCAGGTGAGGAGCGGGAGTGAACTGCACGAGGCGGAAGTCGGAGAACGACATCCAGTTGTGAACGGTGCTCGTTGCGCCTTCCACGCCCAGGGTGATGGTGGTGTCGGCAGGCACCTCGAAGACGAGGTAGTTGCGGTCCCAACCACGGTTGAACAGCGCGCCCGAAGCGCCCGTGTGAGGCATCTCCGCGCTGCCCAGCTCGGTGTCGCCCGTCTTGGCGAAGAGCTTGAAGCCTGTGAGGTCGGCGCTGCCGCGAGAGATGACGGAGAGGATATACTTGCCCTCCTCGAGCTTCACGTCCTGTGTCAGCGACGTGGTCCATGCGCTGCTGCTCCAGTTGTCACTGTCGAAGTAGCGGTGCTCGGCGTTGCCGTCAGCATCGGTCCAGGGCTCACCCGACTTGATGTTGATCTTTCCGCCCGTGGTCTTCCACACCGTGGCATCGAGGTCAGCGGCAGCGACCGGGTTGACAATCGAGTCGGTCATGTCAGTGGCCGTGGTGTCGCTCTCGGCCATGACGTTGCTCTCAGAGACAATGCGCTCCTGCTGTTGCAGGGCGGCGGTGAGCGAATCGGCTGCGGCGGCAGACGTGGCGGTCTCGGCAAGCGTGGCCTTGAGGTCGGCCACCTTCTTCTCGGCGGCGTAAGGATATTCCTTCACGGCCTTCTTGGCGTCGGCCAGGGTCTTATAGGAAGGACGGGCACTGTTCAGTGCCTCGGTGGCCTTTGTCAGCGCCTCGGTGGCCTCGACATAAGCCTCTTGTGTCGGCTCGGCGATGGAGCCATACTGCTCCACGATCGTGTTGAGCGCCGCAAGCTCCTCACCGGTCACGAGGGTGTCCTTCTGCGCCTCCTCAGCGGCAGCGAGAGCCTTCTCATAGGCCTCCTTGAAGGTGGTGAGATCCACCTGGTTGCTGGTGCAGAACACACGGAAGTTGTCGAAGATGGTCCAGTTGGCTTGCGTGCCGGCAGTCTCCTGCTTGACACCAATCTTCAGCGAGCCCGTGGTGAC
>DAIOEQ010000209.1:0-2044 GCA_036746215.1 Prevotella sp. | reverse complement strand
GAGGGTGTCGTTGTAGAGACCTGCGGAGAAGTAGGACGAGGCGTCACCCATGGTCTGGGGCACATAACCGAGGTCGGTGCTGGTGCCCACCGTGCCGTTCTTGCCGGCAGCGGCGAAGATGGAAGGAACGGGCTTCTCCACATTGCCCGCATAGGCGGTGGCGTTGAGACTCTCAGTGCCCGCGGCGTGAGCGGCGGCGGCAACGGCAGCCGCGCCATCACGATAGTAACCCTGATAGACTACGGTGTACATGCCGTTGGGCACCTCGGCCGTTTGGTAGACATCGAAGACCGTGTTGTACTTCTCGGCGCAGTTGTTCGTGTTATTGCCGCCAAGGGCGGGCGAGCCTTGCCAAGCGGCGTTGCGCTTGTCGTTGCGGCCAAAGTTCATGCCCTGGAAGAACAACGTCACATCGACAGGGTTCTCCTTTGTGGCCGTGGCCATGGCTGCCTTGATGGCGTTGAGACGCTGGGCCTTCGAGACAGCGACCCACTTGGCGTTGTCTGCCGTGCCGTCATCGGTGGTGCTCACTACCGTTCCGTTGCCCGAGAAGGCCAGGAACTTGCCATCGGATGTCACGAGGTTGAGCACCTTCACGGTGTCGTCGGCTGTCGACACGTTGCTGACAGTCCAACCGTAAGCCGCGGCATCAACATAGGCATTGCTTCCGAGGAAGTGGTCGGTGGCGTTGTTGGCCACACGAGAGTCGAGCGTGTAGGTGCCATCCTCGAGGGCGGCCACCGTGAAATCGAGACCGTAGTCGTCAAGCGAAGCCTGGGTACCCCAGCTGTTACCGGCGCAAAGCCACTTCTTCGTACCTATATTATAAAGGTAGTATTCGCCAGCCTCCAGCGCGGGAGCGGGCTTCTCCACGATGGCGTCAGCCGACACGGGGAGGAGTTGGAGCTTGTTCTTGTAGCTGCCCACGATGGCTGTGATCGACTTGACGGCCTCGGGCCAAGCATAGTCGTCGGCGAGCACCTTGAACTGGTCGTAGACCTGCATGGTGTCGGTGCCCTGCACGGCGTAGTGGGCGCCAGCGCTGTCGATGAGCTCAGCCTCACCGAGTTTCACGAGTTGCGACAACACGTTGGCGGAGAGGTCAGCCAAAGTGATGTCCTTCGGGGCGAGGGTACCCTCGGTGATGGTCACCTTGTCGAGGTTGGTGCTGTCGTTGGCCACAAACTCCGGCGTACCATTGTAGGGCGAAGCCTTGCCGATGATGGTGCCGTTGAGCACCTGTCCCTCCTCGAGGTCGAGGCCCGTGCCGTAGAAAAGGACAGCGGCGGTGCCGTCCTGCACGTAGATGTTGTTCTTGCTCACCTTGGTCACGTAGGCGTCAGTCAGCGTGAGGCGCACGGCGCTGTCCTTGGGCAGAGTGTTGAACGTGGCGATGTCGGCCACATTGTTAAACGTGATGACCTTCACGCCCGGCGTCACCGTCTCGCTGTTGGCGTTGTCATAAGTGACGGTGATGCTGTTGATTTGGCACTGTGAACCTATCGACATTGTAACTGTAGATGCGTTACCAGTCCATTCGCCGGCCTTTGATGTTTCAGAAGCGGGTTCATAGGTGACGTTGCCCCATTTCTTTTGTGCAAAGATAATTTTCGTGATGGCACGTCCGGCAGGAGCCTCAAACTTCACGCTACCACCATAAATGCGGAGCTGCGGCTTTCCACTAACTGCCCAAAAACGGTTAGCAGTTCCACTATTACTGGGATTGACGGTCATGGTTCCTTCTCCAATTTGGAAGACTGTAGCCTCTGTGATATCACCGTCATGGTTGTCAGTTCCTGATGAGACGGCATACGCCGAGTCAGCGAAGTTAATGGTCGCCTCGGCTGTCGTTGTCTCCTCATCGGCCACGGCGTTGATTGTCGGCAGGCCAGCCACAGCCACCAGGCTGACAGGCAGCGCCAAGGCCATTGCCCCGAAGAGATAAGAGTAGATTTTCTTCATGTGTGATTGTTGTGTTGCGGTGCGTCTGTCGGCCCGTTGGCGCGCCTTCTTTTGTTAGGGGAAAGGATTGCTTGACTCAATG
>DAIOEQ010000208.1:4254-4581 GCA_036746215.1 Prevotella sp. | reverse complement strand
TTTAATTGTTTATATTTTCATCTTTTCCTGTTCGCCCCGGGGCTCTCGCCTCCGGCGGGCCACACCTATATAACAATGTGTCCGGCGGGCTGCCCCTTGGCCCGAATGAAAAAAGGCCTGTCGTAAGAACGGCAGGCCTTTTCTGTTTTATCTCCTTGGAGTATCCACACGGCTGAGCGACTCACGACTGTTGAAATCTTGAGCTTCGCCACCACCAATATGCAGACACATGATTCTTCATTGTTTTGATTATGATTACAGGCGCAAAGATACACAAAAACAAGTAAACTGCAAACTTTTTAGTTAAAAAAATAATATTTTCTTTGT
>DAIOEQ010000208.1:0-4244 GCA_036746215.1 Prevotella sp. | reverse complement strand
GCGACAGATATGTTTCGCCTCTCATGCGAAACTGTTTTTCTCGAGGTTGGTAGCGTCCTGCGCCAACCTCTTTTGGTGCCCGGGGCGATATTCACCATGAACAAATCTTCCTGAAAAATCTGACGCACCAGGCCCGACAGGGCCCGCCGACCATCATCTGTCATCACTTTTCTGAAAAAAGACGCATCTCCCAGGCGACACATCTGGAAGACAAAAGCGGGAAAAGCAACGGACCGGACGTGGCCAAAGGGCCCGAAACCGGGAAGCGACGGGCGACGGAAACCATCATCAGATAGCCATCGAGACACGTCGGCTGACAGAAGCAAGGACGAGAAGGGACAAACGCGGGGACGATAGGCAAGAAATCGAGACGCGATACGATAGCTATCCCCGATTTTTCTGGCAGCTGAAGAAAGCCGAGCGCTTGAGAAACATCACAAACCACTGCATGACAGGCATTTACGCAAACGCTGAAAAACAGCGCATATTTGCGGCCAACAACGTCGACGTAGGCTGCGGCGACATTTTGGGAGGGTCTTTTGTCACGCTATTTCGCACCTGCCACGGGTCACGCGCCACGACTGGACCAGGGCGTGCAAACGCCACAAAACTCAAGGAAGGCTCATCGCCATGCGACATCGCGCCAAGCCCAGGCCCGGCGACAGGACGAAAGATGATTCCCAAAAAATCGGCTGCCCCTGCCATTTATTACACATATTTTTATAACTTTGCAAAGAAACAAACCAAAGACCGACATCCTTATGACCCTCAGACGATTGCTTTCGCTCGCCGTGGTGGCCCTCGTGAGCGCCACGGCCTTGGCCCAGAGCCCCGCCGACGTGCTCGACGCCGCGCGCAAGGCCAACCACTACTTCATGACCAAACACGCCGACCCGACGCGCCCCACCTACGTGCGCAAGGTGAGGCCCAGCAGCCTCTGGACGCGCGCCGTCTACTATGAGGGGCTGATGGCGCTCCAGGCCGTCGACCCACAACAGGCCTACGTGGACTACGCCCTCCGCTGGGCGCGCTTCCACCAGTGGACACCGCGCAACGGCGTCGAGACGACCGACGCCGACGACCAGTGTTGCGGACAGGCCTACGTGGAGCTGCAGCCCTACAAGGCCGCGGCAGACGGCGACCTGCTCGCCCCCGTGAAGGCCAACCTCGACCACCAGATGGCCACCGGACGCCACGACTACTGGTCGTGGGTGGACGCCATACAGATGGCCATGCCGCTCTACGCGCAGATGTGGCGGCGCACGGGCGACGACCGTTACCTCGACTACGCCATGGACAGCTATCGCTGGACGCGCAACGAGTGTGGCGGCGGATGCTTCAACGGGAAGACGGGCCTCTGGTATCGCGACAAGGACTTCGTGCCGCCCTACCGCGAGCCCGACGGCAAGGACTGCTACTGGAGCCGCGGCAACGGATGGGTCTACGCCGCCCTGGTGCGCGTCATGGACCAGGTGAGCCCCAAGGACAAGCGATACAAGGAGCTCAAGCGAGACTACCTCGCCATGAGCCGCGCCATCCTCGCCTGCCAGCGCGAGGACGGCCTGTGGAACGTCAGCCTCCTCTCGTCACACTACGCAGGGCCGGAGCTCACGGGCACCTCGCTCTTCCTCTACGGCATCAGCTGGGGCATCCGCCACGGCCTGCTCAAGGCCAAGACCTACCGCCCCGCCGCCGACCGCGCCTGGAAGGGCCTGGCCGAGAAGTGCCTACACGCCGACGGCTTCCTTGGCTACGTGCAGGGCACGGGCAAGCAGCCCGCCGACGGACAGCCCGTCACCTACACCTCCGTGCCCGACTTCGAGGACTTCGGCACCGGATGCTTCCTGCTCGGCGCCACGGAGTATTACCAGCTCCTGATGACCGACAGATGAAACGCCCCTACAACGCCATCGACTATCAGCGCGCCGTGCTGATATGCCTCGTCATCGTGGTCCACACCGTACACTTCACCACGCTCCACCCCTCCCTGAAGGCCTTCATCAACAGTTTCTTCATGCAGGCCTTCCTGCTCGTCACGGGCTACCTGGTCAAGGTGGAGCGCACTCCCCTGGAGTTTGCCCGATACCTGGGCAAGATCGCCCTGCCCTACGCCATCATGGTCACGGGCTACGCCTACGTCTCGACGCTGACACCCGTCAGCGACGGCATCCGGGAGCTGACCCCCGCCACCCTGGCCCACGTGGTCCTCGTGGCGCCCCTCGGCCCCTACTGGTTTCTCCACACCATGATTGTCTGCGGCGCGCTCTACTACGTCTCGTTCCGCCTCCTACGCCGCTTCGGCACGGCCGCACGGCTCTGCGTCTTCGCCACGCTCCTCCTGCTCGTGGCCGGGCTGACACCCCTGCTCAGCGCCACCCACGCAGCCTTCTACGCCCTGGGCGTCGCCGTGAGGCTCACGGGCAAGCGCATCGACGAGTTGCTGGCTCCGTCGCCCTGGCCCGCCATTCCCTTCTGCGCCTTAGCCTGCCTAATCGATAGAGGGGGGGGCAAGACTATAGTTTCTTGACAGCCTGCGTGCTGGCCTTCTCATTCCTGTCGTTCACGCCCTGCGCGTTCACCTCGCTGCATAGCCCGCGGCTGCTCCGCTGGGCGGGCTTCGTGGGCCGCAACACCCTGCCCGTCTACCTCTTCCACCCCATCTTCACCATGGCCGCCAAGCGCGCCGTGCCCCTCTTTGCCTTCGACCCCACCGGGCTCGTCCACATCGCCGCGACCGTCGCCGCGGGCGTGCTGGGCAGCTACGCCATCGCCTGGGCGCTCGACCGCACACGTCTCTCCCTCGTCTTCGGACGGCAGAGGTTCATGAGGTAGGGCGCGACAGGACTCGTGCCCACTTTCCCACACGAAAGGAAAATGCGCACCATGTAATTTCCTTCCATTTCAGCGAGAAACTTTTTGCGATTTCTTTCCATTTCAGAAGGAAATGTGCTACCTTTGCTGGGAGAAAAGAGACTTGACAAAAGACGTTCTCACACCAGCAAGACGAATATGGACAACAAACATCAATGGCAAACGTCTCCAGATTTTGACCGCTTGGCGTTCACGGTGCTGGCCATCGAAGCGGCGGCGCAAAAGATGAACATATCACCTTCGGAAATGAGAAGGCGGCTCGACAAAGTGGGGCTTATCAAGAGCCTCATCCAAGATTGTTACGAGACGCTCCACACAGAAAGCAGGGACGCCGTGGCAAACGATGTCGTCGAGGCACTCAAAAATTGGGAAAAGGAAGCATAGAAATGGAGCAACAGAAACTTTATCATGGATCCAATGTGATGGTCGAACATCCTTTGGTCAACTTGGGCAGGAAAGACCTGGACTTTGGTCCAGGCTTTTACCTGACGCCCCTGTACGACCAAGCCGCTCAGTGGGCAGTTCGCGTAAAGACCATCAGACGGACGCAACAGGCCATCGTCAACGCCTATGCGTTCACGCCCCCTCAGAAATGCAAGGCCAAGCGTTTCGATTCCTATGACAAAGACTGGCTCGACTTCATCGTGGACAGCAGGTCTGGAAAACAACCTTGGAAGGGATATGACATCATAGAAGGGGGCGTGGCAGACGACCGCGTAATCGACTCAGTCGAGGCTTACATCAATGGCTACGCAAACGTGGAGCTCACGTTGCGCCAACTTAAATATCACAAGCCCAATTACCAAATATGTGTTTTAAACCAGGAGATTGTGGACTCGTGCCTGCAATTTCTCTCTTACGAAAGGATTTAGCATGCTGGATTTCTTATTATGGAACAAGATAGCGAGAGTCATCGCCATGTTGGCCAAAGACCTGGACATATCTTACGACCGGGCGTTGGCCCTCTTCTATGACTCTGACGTCTGCCAAATGCTTCACGACAAGGACTTGGGACTCCACCTCATGAGTGACACCTACATTGTCAACGACTTGATAGAGGAGTTGAGAAGAAAACAGTGAAGGTGGTAATTTATAGAACCCACCAGAAGATTGCAACGCCCGCCGACACTTTTGAAACATGGGGAAAAGCCACTCCGAGCGAAACACCGTAACTTTGCCCGGAAACCATGAGGCGACAGCCTCGCATCAACAAACCCTACCCATGAGAAAACACCTGCTGACTCTGCTCCTGCTCGTGGCCTCGCTCATTCCAGCGCAGGCCATCGAAGTGAAGAACCCCTTCATCTGGGCCGACACGCCCGACCCCGACATCATCCGCGTGGGCGACTACTATTACCTCGTCACCACCACCA